>JBAWYW010000064.1:0-4763 GCA_037143395.1 Actinomycetes bacterium
TGGGTGAACCCGAGAGCGGCTGGCGCCAAGCAACCAAGGCGATTGACCTGGCAACCGCCAGATTTGGCCGTGGCAGCGTTCGCCCTGCCAGGCTTGTGAGAAAAGCCGATGAAGGCGCTGAGAATGAGGACTACGAGGAGTAATCCATATAGCGCGCCCTGCTTGTCATGCTCTATCCTCATGACATGCCTCTTTCAGACCACGAACGCAAGCTACTTGCGGAGATGGAAGCTGCCTTTGAACAGGATGACCCACGGCTTGTTTCAACACTGACAGGCAAAGCCCGCACAAAGCAGGCAAGCAGGGTGCTCGCAGGAGTAATTACCCTTCTCTTTGGAATGTGCGTTCTCTTTGGCGGACTCGTCGCCAAGGTAGTTCTAGTCAGCCTGGCTGGATTTCTTATTGCCCTCACCGGTCTTTTCTTGATGGTGACAAACTTTTCATTGCCTGGCCGTGGGGGTAAAAAGAGCACAAAGCCGCGCTGGAGTGATCGTCTTGAGAATCGTTGGGATCGTCGCAACGACCAGTAGGAGTTGATGGAGCGCCATGGGCGCTCGCTATGAATTTCTTGGCCCCTTCGGGGGTCTTTTTTATTGCCCTCACATAGCCCTGGGCCTTGGGGGATGAAAGGGGGAAAAGTGCAGAGAAGTGGGAAAAGGTGGTTGAAAAGGGAGAAAAAGGGAGTAAAGTGGTGCCCACGGCTTAATTCGGGGGAATTGAGCGTAAAAGTGGTTGAAACTGGGGGAAGAAAATGTTTCTGGGTACCCACGAGCCAAAGCTCGATGAAAAGGGTCGCCTGATTCTGCCCGCCAGATTCCGAGATGAATTGGCCGATGGCTTAGTAATTACTAAAGGTCAAGAGCGCTGTCTATATGTCTTCCCCGCATCTGAATTCACTGCAATAACAGAGCGACTCCGTCAAGCACCAGTTACAGAAAAAGCGGCACGTGACTACATGCGCGTGATGTTTGCCGGAGCACACGATGAAGTGCCAGATAAACAAGGTCGCGTAACTATTCCCGGTGGATTGCGCACTTATGCGGCACTTGAAAAAGAGTGCGTAGTTATTGGCGCTAATACTCGCTTAGAAATTTGGGATTTCACTTCGTGGAATACATATCTAGCAGATCGTGAAAAGGGTTTTGCTGATGTTTCAACGGAGGTGTTGCCAGGTCTGTTCTAAAGACCACTAAAAATTTCTGCGGTTAGGCCATCGCCGACTTCATCAACGACGCCACTTCCCCGGCGCCGTTCCCCCCAAGATCCGTCGGTCGGCGGTGACCTAACTACAGAAAATGTAATTACTAAAAAGAGAAATAGCAATACATAAAAGGAAGGGGAGTGAAGATGGCAATAGCTGGTAAAGAACATATTCCAGTCGCTTTAGAGCGCTGCGTTGAATTGCTCACCCCCGCAATTGAATACTCCCTAAGCAGCAATCCATCCACAATTGTTATTGATGCCACACTCGGACTTGGCGGCCACACAAGAGCGCTGCTTTCAAAATTTCCTACTATCACCGTGATTGGAATCGATAGAGACGCTCATGCAATTGAACTGGCAAAGAGCAATGTTGGAGAGAACTTAGACCGTTTAAAGATTGCACAAACTACTTATGACAACATTCCTCAAGTATTAGCTGAGCAAGGAATAAGCAGAGTTGCCGGCATTCTCTTTGATTTAGGTGTCTCCTCCATGCAATTAGATGATGGGCAAAGAGGCTTTGCATACTCTCATAGCGCACCCCTTGATATGCGGATGGATCAATCTCAAGAATTGACCGCTCAACACATCTTAGATACATACGATCGCGGTGCTTTGATTCATATTTTGCGTACATATGGTGAAGAGAAATTCGCACCTAAAATTGCCGACAATATTATTTCTGCCAGGGCTACTTCCTCGCTGCGCACAACAACTGAATTAGCAGATCTAGTTAAAGCAAGCATTCCTGCTCCCGCAAGACGCACGGGTGGAAATCCAGCAAAGCGAACTTTCCAAGCACTTCGTATTGAAGTTAATCAAGAACTCGCAGTACTTGAACGCGCTATTCCTGCTGCGCTCGAGGCTCTTGAAGTGAAGGGGCGCTTGGTAGTGATGGCCTATCAATCGCTTGAAGATCGGATAGTTAAAACGGCATTTACTGCAGCGACCGCATCTAGAACGCCACGAGGCTTGCCAGTAGACCTTCCAAACAGTGCAGCTCACTATGCCCTTGTTATGCGTGGTAGTGAGAGTGCTTCAGCTGCAGAGATTCAGATGAATCCACGTGCGCAGTCAATGCGCTTACGTGCAGTTGAAAGGCTGGCTGCATAGTGGCTATCGCTGAGATTGCAATACGTTCACTTCCTGACCGAGTTAAGGATGTTCGCCAAACAGCTTTTGCTAAAGCAGCACTACGCCTTGTTCCAGATCTTGATGTTAGAAATGCGGAGAGTGTAGATAATCGGACATTTATCGCAATTATCGGTGCAATTTTCCTTTCAGGACTTATCGCTCTTCTTGCAATAAATACTTCATTGACGACAGATGCATTTACAGCCCAGCACCTCAAGGTAAAGCTGGCCTCTATCAATAGCCAGCGAGATGTAACCCTCAACCAGGTTGCAACCTTCTCATCACCTAATCAATTAGCGGCATCTGCTCGCAAACTTGGAATGAAACCGGCTGAAAGCACAAACTTCGTTGATCTATCGGTGACCTTGCCATGATTACGCCTCATATTTTCCATTCGCGAGTCAGGGCGCTGATTGTGATGGCGGTTTTAGTTTTGATAATTTTTGGCTTGCGCCTGGTAGATGTTCAAGCCGTTCAAGCAGATGGATATACCAAACGGGCAAATAATGAGATGGTGACTTCTTCAGTCATGCTTGCACCTCGGGGAACAATTACAGATGTCAATGGTGTGGTACTTGCGCGAAGTGATAGTGCTAGCCGAATTGTTGTTGACCAGACGATGATTACTGATCCAGCAAAGACTGCACACCTGCTTGCCCCCGTTATATCAATTCCAGAGGATCAATTAGCAGCGCTTCTTACGGGTCCGCGGCGATATCAAATCATTCTCCCTGCGGCTCCTCCTGCAGTCTGGGACAACTTACAAACCACTCTTTCTCAGTACAACTCCTCGGTGATTAAAACTAAAGACGGTTTATCGAAGCGCATCGTTGGATTTTTTAGAGAATACACATTCACTCGTGAGTACCCAACGGGCTCACTCGCCGCTTCACTTATTGGTTTTACCAATGCAAGTGGAATAGGAGCCGCAGGTTTAGAGACCAGTTTGCAGAGTCAATTAGCCGGTAAGAATGGTTCATACAAATATGTGAATGGCGATGGAGCCATTATTCCTGGCTCACAGCAATTCATTACTCAAGCAAAAGCTGGAAGTGATATCCGTTTAACAATTGACCGCGATGTCCAGTGGGTCGCGCAGAGCGCCATCGCTGAAGCTGTGAAGAGTTCAGGGGCTGCATCTGGAACGGTTATTGTCATGGATCCAAAGACTGGAGCAATTCTTGCTCAAGCCAGTGCTCCTTCTTTTGATCCATCTAAGCCAAAAACAGAGACCGCTAACAACATTCGAAACCCCGCAGTTCAAGATGTTTATGAACCTGGTTCGACTGGAAAGATTATTACTGTGGCAGCAGCGCTAGAGGAGAAAAAAACAACTCCAGAAACCGTTTATACAATTCCAAATGAGTACAAAGTTGCAGGACGCCCATTTAAAGACGACGTCAACCATGCGACAGAGCATTTAACTACGGCTGGCATACTTGCGATTTCCAGTAATATTGGCGCGATTCAAATTGGACAGAGTATTCCTCATCAAACTTTCTATGATTACTTAAAGAAGTTTGGCATTGGCCAAAGCACAGGCTCAAATTTGCCTGGAGAATCGATGGGTATCTTGCATCCCGTGAACGCTTGGTCTGATTCTTCAGCTCCAACTATGTCATTTGGTCAGGGGTATTCAGTTACAGCCATGCAGGCGACAGATGTTTTTGCAGCGATTGCTAATGATGGACTTCGTGTTACTCCAAATGTTGTTGCAGGAGTGATTGATAGCAGTGGTCATTACACGCCGTCATCTCCATCACAAACAGTTCAGGTGGTCAGTGTTGATACAGCACGCAAGGTTCGTACGATGCTTCAAGGTGTTGTATCTGAAGCAGGAACTGCACCAGCGGCGCAGATTCCCGGTTATAAAGTTGCGGGAAAGACTGGAACAGCAATGCGAAGTGATCCGACTTGTGGTTGTTACCGAGGATATACGGCATCATTTATTGGTATGGCACCTGCAGATGCACCTCGTTATGTTGTGAGTGTGGTTGTTCAAAATCCAACTAAGCAACACTTTGGTGGCGTAGTCGCAGCCCCTGTTTTCAAGAAGGTTATGAGTTTTGTACTCCAAGCAAAACAAATCCCGCCTGTTGTCACATCTACTACGGTTTACCCGCTTACGGAGCAAGCTCTGATGTCTGCACGAAAGCAAACAGTAACAATCAAGCCAGGCACGAAGGCTTAACCATGAATATTGGATCTAGCCAGACACTTCGTCCAATTGACAACGAATCTCACACCTTTTCCCAATGTGCCCGTTTTCTTGGAATAGAGGATGTTGGGGCCCAAGAGGCAGATCTTGTTATTACCGGGATGAGCGACAGCTCTCGCGAAATTCAAAGCGGTGATCTTTTCATCGCCATGCCAGGTAAGAAAAATCACGGCGCAACTTATATTGACTCTGTAGTTTCTGCTGGAGC
>JBAWYW010000065.1:0-4567 GCA_037143395.1 Actinomycetes bacterium
TATCTGAAAGCCAACTCGTTGATGTTGCACTTGATCGTGTTGCTGCCTCCGAGGCGCTGATCTCTAATGCTAGAGATACTCTTCACCAGGTAACAGGGCGCGGACGTGATCAGCTTCTTCTTGCAGAGCAAGATGCCGTTGCTGCAAAGATGGGTTTTGCAGATGCTGATGTATTAATGCTTGAAATATCAAAGGCTGCGCGCGCCGTTGACTACGTCATGCAATTGACTTGGCACCGAATTAATCAGAGTAGTAAGCGTAGATTTTTTAAAGGTAAGAGCACGACCGTTATTGCTAAAGGTATTGCCTCCTATCAAGGCGAAGTAATTTTGGTTGATGAAGAGGGTAAAAACGATGCTGGACTTGGCCTGCGAGCGGCAGCGTTTGCGGCTCAGCGAGGTTTACGTCTTTCTGTTGAGACAGCCATGAGTATTTCTGAAAATTATGTTCCTCTAACAACTCCTTGGCCACGGCAAACACGTGAAGATCTCGTTGCCCTCATTGGCGCGGGTGAGGAGATGGTTGATGTCTTTGAAGCGCTCGACCAAGAGGGACTTATTGAACGTTGGATCCCGGAGTGGTCTCACGTTCGATTCCTGCCACAAAGAAATGTCTTGCATCACCACACAGTTGATCGTCACATGCTTGAAACTGCTGTGAAAGCTGCTGCGCTCACCCGCAGTGTTCATAGGCCAGATCTTTTACTGGTCGCAGCTCTCTTCCACGATATTGGGAAGGGTTATGCTGATAAAGATCATTCAGAGTACGGCGAAGAACTAATTCTCCCTCTTGCTGCGCGACTGGGTTTTGAAGATGAGGATTGCCAAACAATCGCACTGATGGTCAAGCATCACTTACTTCTTTCAAGTGTGGCAACGAGGCGTGATCTAGATGATCCACAAACAATTGCCTATGTTCTCTCACTCGTTCCAAACGCTCAGCTTCTAGAGCTCCTACACGCTTTGAGCATTGCAGATGGTGAAGCAACAGGAAGGGCGGCATGGACTGATTGGAAAGCCACTCTTGTGAATGATTTAGTGAAGCGTTGCCTCTCTGCAATGCAAGGCATTGAACCCGCGCCAGAGCCAGAGTTAACGAGTGAACAGATTGCTAAGGCGGCAAGCGGCGACCTATCTGTTGTCATCACTCCACACAACGATGTTCTTTCTATTGAAATAGTTTCTCCTGACCGCCCTGGGCTTTTGTCTTTAGTTGCAGCAGCGCTCAGCGTTTCCCGAATGGATGTCCGTTCAGCTAGAACACGATCAATTGAAAACTCGGCGGTAATGAATTGGCTAGTGACTATTGATGTGAGTGCGCCTTACCCAGACGCAGACAAAATGCATGAACTAATCTCTCGCGCACTAGATGGCGATATAGATCTGGATTCAAAGATTGCTGACCGGATTGCAGCCCATAGAAGAACTCCTGGTATCGCGGTGCCACCGCCAGTAGTTAGCGCAACGAATAACTTGGCAACGGGGGCGACAATCGTTGAAGTTCGCATGCACGATCAGCCAGGAATTCTTTATACCTTGAGCAAAGTGATTGCGAGCTTTGGAGCAGATATCAGAGGCGCCATTGTTGCCACACTAGGAGCAGAAGCGTTCGACACTATTTATGTTGCTGACTTAGCCGGTGGCGCCCTCAGCGATGAACGGGCAGCGGCTCTGGTGCTAGAACTTGAAGAAGTTTTAAATTCCTCAAGCGAGTAACCTACCCCTGTGTTTGATTCACTGACCTCTAAATTCGGATCTGCTTTTTCTTCCCTGCGCTCCCGCGGGCGAATCAAGGCATCAGATATTGATGAGATTGTTTTAGAGATTAAAGCAGCGCTGATTGATTCAGATGTGGCACTTGAAGTTGCCGAGAAATTTACTCAAGATATCAAGGCTCGCTCACTTGAATCACTCGAGAGTGTCAATAAGAGTATTAATCCCTCCCAAGGAATCTTTGAGATTGTTAATCAAGAACTCATAGGAATTCTTGGCGGAAGCGCTCGTCGTATCCGTATTGCCAAGAAATCTCCAACCGTCATCATGCTCACTGGTTTGCAAGGTGCGGGTAAGACATCACTTGCTGGAAAGTTGGCCTTCTACTTAAAGAGCCAAGGAAACACTCCGGTCCTGGTTGCATCAGATTTGCAACGACCAAACGCTGTGACGCAGCTTCAACAAGTAGGTCAATCAGTAGGCGTTCCAGTCTTTGCACCTGAACCTGGAAATGGCGTGGGAGATCCAGTTGCCGTTGCCAAGGCAGGAAAGAAGTTTGCTGAAGATAAATTCCATAACTTTGTCATTGTTGATACAGCAGGTCGACTTGGCGTCGATGCAGAGCTTATGGAGCAAGCATCAAAGATCAGAGACGCAGTTAACCCAGATGAGATCTTGTTCGTTGTTGATGCGATGGTGGGCCAAGACGCAGTAAAAACAGCGCAAGCATTTCTATCTGGAGTTGGTTTCGACGCAGTTGTGCTTACCAAGCTCGATGGCGATGCCAGAGGCGGAGCAGCGCTTTCAATCGTTTCACAAACTGGTAAGCCAATTATGTTTGCTGCAACTGGTGAAAAGCCAGGAGACTTTGATCTTTTCTATCCAGAGCGCATGGCTTCTCGCATTTTGGGAATGGGAGATGTCGCCACACTGGCCGAGCAGGCTAAAGCAGCATTTGATCCAGAAGTTAGTAAGAAGCTTGAAGAAAAGTTTGCAAGCGGGGATGAATTCACACTTGTCGATTTTCTTGGCCAACTTCAAGCAATAAAAAAGATGGGCTCTATGTCCAAGATGCTTGGGATGCTGCCAGGGATGAACTCAGGTGCCATGAAGAAACAATTAGAAAACTTTGATGAGAGCGAACTCGTTCGCACTGAAGCAATAGTTCAATCGATGACGCCGCAAGAGCGCAGTGATGTGAAAGTTCTCAATGGTTCACGTCGCGCCCGTATTGCCAAGGGAAGCGGTCGTAGCGTTCCGGAAGTAAATAATTTGGTCGATCGATTCGTTGGCGCACAGAAGATGATGAAGCAGATGCAAAAAGGCGGAGGAATGCCAGCAGGAATGCCCGCGATGCCGGGGATGCCCGCAATGCCCAAGATGAATAAGGCCCAACCGCCGAAGAAGAAATCACGCTCAGGTAACCCAGCTAAGCGCGCCCAGGAGAGTTAATTTCTCAATTTGGCCCAGCACCCCAGAGGTGGCAAGATTGGGCACCTGCTTAAGGGCCCTCTACCCCTTAGCAAAAACCATTCACAATGGATTGAGATTTACCTAGTCGCTCCCACTGATTAGGCGAAAATCAAACCGAATAAACAAGGAGTAACCACACACGTGGCCGTAAAAATTAAATTGATGCGTCTTGGAAAAATTCGCACCCCGCATTACCGAATCGTTGTTGCTGATGCACGCACCGCGCGTAACAGTAAGGCGATCGAAGAGATTGGTCGTTACACACCAACTTCAGAGCCATCATTTATCCAAGTTGATTCTGCTCGAGTGCAATACTGGCTTGGCGTTGGCGCATTGCCAACTGAAGCCGTAGAGGTATTGCTCAAGATCACTGGTGACTGGCAGAAGTTCAAGGGATTGCCTGGAACAGAAGGAACACTTCGCGTTGCAGCTCCAAAGCCTGAAAAGCGTATTGCTTATGAAGCAGCCGTTAAGGATGCAATGAATGAGCCTGCAGATGGTGCAACAACTCTTAAGAAGAAGGCAGCTGAAAAGCTTGCTGCAAAGAACGCACCAGCACCTGAAGAGGTAGTTGCTGCAGTTGAAGAGATTGTTACAGAAGCCGTCGCTGAAGCTGTTGTTGAAGCAGCAGTTGAAGAGGCTGTAGCTGAAGTTGTTGCTGAGGCAGAAGCTGTTGTTGAAGCTACTCCTGAAGCCGCCGCTGATGCTGCTCCAAAAGAAGAAGCTGCTGAATAATTATGATTGACGAGGCACTTGAGCATCTCGTAAAGGGAATCGTTGATAATCCTGAAGAAGTGGTTATCACCGAGAAGACTCATCGCCGCGGAACAACTTTAGAAGTGCGCGTGCATCCAGAAGATATTGGCAAGGTGATTGGCCGCAATGGTCGCACCGCGCGCGCTCTTCGAACAGTTGTGAGTGCACTTGCAGGTCGTTCAGTGCGAGTAGATCTCATCGAGGCTGACGAGGCTCGATAAAAGTGTTGCTGGTGGTCGGCCGCATTGGTCGAGCGCACGGTGTTCTTGGTGAAGTGACCATAGAAATAAGAACTGATCTTCCTGATGAGCGTTTCTTTATTGGCGCAACTTTGACCACAGATCCAGTTGAACGCGGTCCACTAACAATTGAATCTGTCCGTGATCACAACGGAATACTGCTTCTAAAGTTTAAGGAAGCCAGCGATAGAACTGCTGTTGAGAAATTACGAGACACACTTCTTTTGGCCGATGTTGATATGGCAGATGAAGCCGTGGTTGAAGGGGAGTATCACGTGCAGCAACTAGTGGGACTCGCAGTTGTTGATACAAGCGGTAATACATTTGGGGAGTTGGCCGATGTGCTCAATCTTCCAGGCCAAGATGTCTTAGCGATTAATACTCCGA
>JBAWYW010000066.1:0-4546 GCA_037143395.1 Actinomycetes bacterium
TCGCAAGTGATCTGATGAGAGCAAAGCAAACTGCCTCAAAACTATCTGAATTACTCAATCTTCCTGTTGCTATTGATCCAGATCTTCGCGAAACAAATGGCGGAAACTGGGAAGGCAAAACTGGGGAACAAAACCGCGAAGAAGATCATGAGCGCTTCACAGGATGGCTCAGTGGCGCTGATGTTCGCGCCGGTGAAATTGGTGAATCTAGAACGGAAGTTGCAACGCGCGTGGTTCGAGCAATTGAGAGTGCAATGAAAAATGAGAGTGGAACCGTTGTCTTTGTTACACATGGCGGAGCAGCAAGGTGCGCGCTCGGTAAGTTATTAGGTATTGCATATCCAGAATGGGCAGCCCTTGGCGGTCTTTCAAATGCATGTTGGAGCGTTTTAGAGCGCGATCGAAATGATCGTTGGACATTAGCTGAGCACAATGCGGGCTCTATTCCTGAACCTGTTTTTGGCAACGAAACTGGCGCTTAAAATAAGATAGAGTGCGCTTTCTTATTCAGTTATGTGAATGAGGGGATATGGCGCAGTTGGTAGCGCGCTTCCATGGCATGGAAGAGGTCAGGGGTTCGAATCCCCTTATCTCCACAATGAAAAGCAAAGAACTCACCTCTCTCGCATGGGAGAATTCTGTCCATGCATGAGGCCTATGACTTCCAAGGAATTCAAGAGAAGTGGCTTCCGGTTTGGGACAAACTAGAACCGTTTAAATCAGGCCGGGCAGATGATGCACGTCCGAAGAAATATGTCTTGGATATGTTTCCTTATCCTTCTGGTGATTTACATATGGGCCATGCAGAGGCGTACGCGCTAGGTGACGTCATCGCTCGTTATTGGATTCAAAAAGGATTTAACGTCATGCATCCCATCGGTTGGGATTCATTTGGTCTGCCAGCTGAAAATGCTGCAATCAAACGTGGAAGTGATCCACGTGAGTGGACCTATGAAAATATTGAAATTCAAAAGGCATCTATGCGTCGTTATGCATGTTCCTTTGACTGGGACCGCGTACTTCACACCTCTGATCCTGAGTTTTACAAATGGAATCAATGGCTATTTTTAGAGATGTATAAGAAAGGTCTTGCTTATCGCAAAGACTCAGCAGTGAACTGGTGCCCAAGTTGCCAGACAGTATTAGCAAATGAGCAGGTAGTTGCAGGACTCTGTGAGCGCTGTGATAGCGCAGTAACCAAGAAAAAGCTCAACCAGTGGTACTTAAAGATCACTGATTATGCCGATCGCTTGCTAGATGACATGGAGCAACTAGAAGGCAAATGGCCTGAGAAAGTTCTCATGATGCAGCGCAACTGGATTGGCCGCTCACAAGGGGCTGAAGTGAGTTTTGAGATTGAAGGAAGAAGTGAACCTGTCACTATCTACACAACTCGTCCTGACACTTTATATGGCGCTACTTTTATGGTCGTTGCAGTTGATAGCGCACTTGCAGCAGAGCTTGCCAAGGGAACGCCTGCAGAGAAGTCATTTGCCGAGTATTTAGATAAAACAAAAGCAGCAAGTGATATCGATCGCCTTGCTACAGATCGTCCAAAGACCGGCGTCTTTTTAGAGCGCTATGCAATTAATCCGGTTAATGGGGAGAAGATTCCTATCTGGGCAAGTGATTATGTATTAGCTGATTACGGAACAGGCGCGATCATGGCCGTTCCAGCTCATGATCAACGAGATTTAGATTTCGCCCGCGCAATGAAACTACCTGTCAGAGTTGTCGTAAACACAGGTGAGGAAGATCCAAATGCCACAGGAATTGCCACAGGCGGTGATGGGGAGCTTGTGAACTCAGGATCTCTTAATGGTCTTTCTAAAGATGAAGCGATTAAAAAGATTACCCAAGAGCTTGCTGCTAAAGGCTTAGGAAAAGGCGCGAAGAACTATCGCTTGCGCGATTGGCTCATCTCTCGCCAACGTTTCTGGGGAACACCTATTCCTATTATTCATTGCCCTAAGTGCGGTGAGGTTGCCGTTCCAGAAAGCCAACTTCCAGTTGAACTGCCGAGCGCAAAAGGACTAGACCTTAAGCCAAAGGGTGCATCTCCACTTGGAGCACTTGAAGAGTGGGTCAATGTGAAGTGTCCCAAATGTGGAGCAGATGCCAAGCGTGATGCTGACACGATGGATACATTCTTTGATTCATCTTGGTATTTCCTGCGTTACACAAGTGTGAATAACACAGAGAAAGCCTTTGATGACAAAGCGGTAAAGACATGGCTTCCGGTTGATCAATATGTTGGGGGAGTAACCCACGCGATCTTGCACCTTCTCTATTCACGCTTCTTCACCAAGGTATTACATGATCTTGGCCATTTAAATTTCACAGAACCTTTCACCGCTCTTTTAAACCAAGGAATGGTGCAGATGGATGGCTCAGCGATGTCTAAATCGCGCGGCAATCTTGTTCGTCTATCTGATGAGCTTGCAACACATGGCGTGGATGCCATTCGCCTTTCTATGGTTTTTGCAGGTCCTCCTGAAGATGACATCGACTGGGCAGATGTTTCACCTGCCGCTTCATTTAAGTTCTTAAACCGTGCTTGGCGTTTATCAGGAGATGTCGAGAGCACACCAGGTGTTGATTTCACCAAAGGTGATTTAGCTCTGCGCAAGGCAACAGCCAAGAGCCTCAATGACATTTCATTTGCTGTGGAAACATTCCGATTTAACGTTGCGGTTGCTCGCGTCATGGAGCTTGTAAATGTCACACGTAAGGCAATCGATAGTGGATGTGGACCAGCAGATCCTGCTGTCAGAGAAGCTGCAGAAGCAGTCGCGCTCTCCCTTTCTCTCATTGCCCCGTATACAGCTGAAGATATGTGGGAGCGCCTTGGACATAAGCCTGCAATTGCACTTGCTGGTTGGCCAACCATTGATCCAGCGCTTCTTGAAGAAGATGCAGTGACCGCTGTCCTTCAGATCAACGGAAAGATCAAGGATCGTATTGAGGTCGCGCCAAATATCTCTGATGCTGACTTAGAAAAACTCGCCTTTGAGAACGCTGCTATCAAAGCAGAACTCGGTGATAGTAAGGCGCAGAAAGTTATTACCCGTGCGCCTAAACTTGTTAACATCGTTATTTAATACACAAGCAATAACTTCTTGAGCAATCTACGTACTTCACCGGGCTTAATCTGCCGCTATGTTCGAATTTCCTCAATTTAGCGATATACAAAAGCGTGCTATCTATATAGCCCTTGCAGCCGCACTTGCCGTGGGAGCGATCTTTTTCTCACTCTCACGTGGCAATGCACAGCCTTCACCACAACCGACGTTTACCCCCGTCTTTACTCCTGCGCCAGTCATTCCAACAACAATTGTTGTTGATGTCTCGGGCAAGGTATTACATCCTGGTATTTACACACTCCCACAAGGAGCACGCGCAGCCGATGCAATTAAAGCAGCGGGTAAACAACTGCGCGGTGTCTCACTCACCGATATCAATCTGGCGCAGGTGCTCTCCGATGGTCAGCAAATTATTGTGGGGGCCCCGCAAATTATTGCTAGTTCATCAAAGGGGAGAAAGGCAGGCGCTACAAGTAAAGCAAAGATCACTAGCGGCACAATCAATATAAACACCGCAACGGTTGCGCAATATCAACAACTTCCAGGTATTGGCGCCGTTATGGCAGCAAGGATTCTCACCTATCGCACGACGCACGGCCTCTTCGCAACGATTGATGATTTAGGCAAAGTAAGTGGAATGGGCAAGAGCAAATTCGCCAATCTCAAAAGCTTTATTCGGGTGTAAGGCCAGATCTTCACCTTTTTGTTATAGGTGTTGCGATCTGGATAGGCGCGGCCGCTGTTGGTTTGATCTCTCCGATATGGATGATGCTTGCGATTCCGCTCATCGCATGGCTTATTGGTTGGCATCAAAGCTCAGCGGTAGTTCTTATTACAGCTCTTCTTGCAGGCGCCCTTCTTATGGGGATCAGGGAGAGGTCACTCTCTCATTCATTTCTCTCTCCATTTTTAGATAAAAAGATCAGCGTTTTACTTGTCGCATCGGTTCGTTCTGATCCAGTGCTGGGTCAGCCAAAAGTAATGGCTGGGTATACAAGACCTGCTACTACGACCATGCTGGTGACTGCAATTTCGGTAGAGGCAAACAAGACTCTCTATAAGACGCACTTACCACTTCGATTCACTACCCCTCAGCAGATTCACTTTCTTCCCGGAACTGTGATTTCATGTCGGGGGATTCTCTATTCCACATCTGAAAAACGTGTAGCAGGACTTTTTGCGGAAAGAGGCGCCATCACCTTTGTACATGGAGCAGGGGAGATCGGTTTAATCTCTGGCGCTATTCGAAGCGATTACAGGGCTGTTGCAACACGGGTAGGCGGAGATGCTGGAGCGCTCATGCCTGGGTTTGTATTGGGAGACACCTCACTTGAAAGACATCCATTTGTAGTTGATATGCAACTTGCTGGCCTCACACACCTAACCGCTGTGAGCGGTGAGAACTTTGTTGTGATTGCAGCGTTCATGATGTGGTTTCTGCAATGGTTTATCGCTCGTATTCG
>JBAWYW010000067.1:0-4522 GCA_037143395.1 Actinomycetes bacterium
TGGGCTGTTACGACAAGAATTCGTTCGATTTCACTATCTGCAATGGGTTCCATGCCCTGATCCTACTAATTCAATTAGGCAGTCGTTGCCCGAAGATAGACTCCCGCTTATGTCTGCAACCCAAAAACTGCTGGATGGTTTAAATCCTCAGCAACGTGATGCAGTGATCCATGAGGGTGCGCCATTGCTCGTCGTTGCTGGTGCAGGCTCGGGCAAAACCCGCGTACTTACTCGCAGAATTGCTTATCTGCTCGCAGAACGCGGCGTAGCGCCCTTTGAAGTCCTTGCCATCACCTTTACCAACAAAGCTGCTGCTGAGATGAAAGAACGAGTCACAGAACTTGTTGGCCCAAGGGCTCAATCAATGTGGGTTTCAACATTTCACTCAGCATGTGTTCGAATACTGCGCCAAGAGGCTAACCGGCTTGGGTACACAAATTCTTTTACCATCTATGACTCTAGTGACAGTGTCAGGCTCCTTACACTCATCATTCGGGATTTGAATCTAGATGCAAAGCAGTATGCACCGCGAGCAGTACATGCCATGATTTCTGCAGCAAAGAACGAGTTAATGGGCCCTGCAGATTATGTTCAAAAAACAACCAACCATTTTGAAGAAGTTATTGCGGAAATATTTGCTCTCTATCAAAAGCGGCTTGGCTCTGCTAACGCTATGGATTTCGATGATTTGATTGGTAAAACTGTTGAACTTTTCCAACGCTTTCCAGAGGCACGAAGTCGATTTAGATCACGCTTTAAACACATATTGGTTGATGAATACCAAGATACAAACCACGCTCAATACATATTAATTCGTGAATTAGTAGGTGTAATTGGCGAAGGATTTCCCATTGCAGAACTCTGCGTAGTGGGCGATGCCGACCAATCTATTTACGCCTTCAGAGGGGCAAATATCCGGAACATCCTGCAATTTGAGGAGGATTACCCAAGTGCCCGCACAATCATGCTTGAGCAAAATTACCGGTCAACACAAAACATATTGACTGCAGCAAATGCAGTAATTTCAAATAATGAGGGTCGTAAAGATAAGAATCTCTGGTCAGAAGAGGGTAAAGGCGAGATCATCACAGGCTATGTCGCTGAGAGCGAGCATGATGAAGCAGATTTTGTGGTCGGGGAGATCGGAAGATTGCGAAACGATGGTCTTTCCAACCCGGGAGATACTGCAATTTTCTATCGAACAAATGCGCAATCACGCCTCTTTGAGGAGATATTTTTACGCGCAGCCATCCCCTATAAAGTTGTAGGTGGGGTTCGATTTTATGAACGCAAAGAAGTTAAAGATTTTCTTGCCTATTTGCGTGTACTCGTTAACCCTGAAGATGAAGTCTCCCTACGCAGGATTATCAATACTCCTAAGCGAGGTATTGGTGATCGAGCTTTAGACACTATTGATGCCCATGCAAAAGCTAGAGATATTTCATTTTGGACAGCGCTATGTAGTGCATCATCTGCAGCAGATGTTCCGACACGGTCCCTGGGATCAATCACCGAATTTGTTCACCTCATTCAATCTCTACAAACTTTGGTAGAGGCAAAAACAAAACCTTCAATTATTGCCCAAGCAGTACTTGAGCAAAGTGGGTTGCTATCAGAGCTTGCCAATAGTCATGATCCACAAGATGAAGGTCGCGTTGAGAATCTAGAAGAACTTGTTTCAGTTGCTTCAGAGTATGAAGAAAGTGAAGTTGAAGAGGGTGAGGAGATCTCACTCATCGGCTTCTTGGAAGATGTTTCGTTGGTTGCTGACTCGGATCAGATTCCAGATGGTGAAGATCATGGCGGTGTCGTCACGATGATGACCCTTCACACAGCCAAAGGATTGGAATTTCCAACAGTATTTCTTACAGGTATGGAGGAAGGAATTTTCCCTCACTCAAGAACTCTGGGGGATAAGGCAGAGATTGAAGAGGAACGAAGACTTGCTTATGTTGGTTTAACCCGTGCACGTAAGCGCCTTTACGTTTCTCGCGCCGAATATCGTTCTTCATGGGGCGCTCCGACATACAACCCGCCATCTAGATTTCTTTCTGAAATTCCAGATGATGTGATTGCCTGGAATGAGACATCTTCTGAAGGTATAAATGTAAACAGCTCACTTAAACCATCTCGAAAATTTGGCCCACCTCCTCGAGCGACGGGCAAGAAGGTCAGCGCCGCAGCAATAATTTTGGCGGTTGGAGATCGTGTGTCTCATGACACATTTGGATTGGGCAAGGTTGTTGCAATATCCGGAGAGGGCGATCGGGCTGAAGCAACCATTGATTTTGGCAGCGTTGGGGAGAAGCGGCTGTTGCTTCGCTACGCGCCGGTCGAGAAGCTCTGAGAGTCAAAGTAGGATTTACCAGTATTGAGTTTCAATTTTTCCTGACAAATGAACGAAGTGGGGTAGCGCGTGGATCTCTTTGAGTATCAAGCTCGAGATCTTTTTGAAGAACACAACATTCCAGTTTTAGCAGGCGCAGTTGCATCGACTCCTGAAGCCGCCGAAGCTGCTGCTTCAAAAATGGGTGGCAAAGTTGTTGTTAAAGCTCAAGTAAAAGTCGGAGGCCGCGGAAAAGCTGG
Source organism: Actinomycetes bacterium (assembly GCA_037143395.1). Lineage (GTDB taxonomy): Bacteria > Actinomycetota > Actinomycetes > Nanopelagicales > Nanopelagicaceae > PALSA-747. Next base: position 2,587 of record JBAWYW010000067.1, read on the forward strand.
CGGAGTAAAATTAGCGCAAGATGCACAGGATGCGCGCGGAAAAGCTGAAGCGATTCTTGGTATGGATATTAAAGGTCACACAGTTCATCAAGTAATGATCGCTCAAGCAGCGCCAATCGCTGAAGAGTATTACATGGCAATTTTGCTGGACCGAGCTAATCGCAACTTTTTAGTAATGGCATCTGTTGCTGGCGGTATGGAGATTGAAGAAGTTGCTCATACTCAGCCGGAGAAGTTGGCACGTGTTGGTATTGATCCCAACGTGGGAATTTCAAAAGAGAAGGCGCTTGAAATTGTGCGAGCAGGACAGTTCCCTGCGGATATCACTAATGATGTCGCTGAAGTTCTTCTTAAGTTGTGGGCAGCATTTGTTGCCGAAGATGCAACTTTGATGGAAATTAACCCATTAGTGAAAACCGATGATGGAAGAATTATTGCGCTAGATGGAAAAGTCACGCTCGATGACAACGCATCTTTCCGTCATCCAAACCATGAGTCACTTATCGATCACGCTTCAGCAAATCCATTAGAGGCAGCAGCAAAAGAAAAGAACCTTAATTACGTGAAGCTTGATGGTGAAGTTGGAATTATTGGAAACGGCGCTGGCCTTGTTATGAGCACATTAGATGTTGTTGCTTATGCGGGTGAAAAATATGGAGTCAAGCCAGCAAACTTCCTTGACATCGGTGGAGGAGCATCTGCTCAAGTAATGGCTGATGGACTTTCAATTATTTTGGGTGACCCAGATGTTAGAAGCGTCTTTGTTAACGTTTTCGGTGGAATTACCGCCTGTGACGCGGTCGCAAACGGAATTGTTCAAGCCCTTGAAATGTTGGGCAGCAAAGCAACTAAGCCAATTGTGGTTCGCCTTGATGGAAATAACGTCATAGAGGGTCGCAAGATTCTTAATGATGCAGGCCACCCATTAGTGCAGCAGTTAGACACGATGGATGGCGCAGCAGCAAAAGCAGCAGAATTGGCGGCAAAGTAAATGGCGATTTTCATTAATAAGCAGACCAAAGTTGTAGTTCAAGGTATGACTGGTTCTGAAGGAACTAAACACACTGGGCGCATGCTTAAGTATGGAACAAATATTGTTGGTGGCGTTACACCTGGTAAAGGTGGGCAAAGCGTTGAGATTGAAGGCAAGACTTTGCCTGTCTTTAATACTGTTGCAGAAGCAATTAGCGCAACAGGGGCAAATGCATCAGTTGTTTTTGTTCCACCCAAGTTTGCAAAAGCTGCTGTCATGGACGCGATTGATGCGGGGCTGCCACTGTGTGTGGTCATTACCGAGGGCATCCCAGTACACGACTCAGCCGCCTTCTATGCACATGCGGTAGCCAAGGGAACAACTCGTTTAATTGGTCCAAACTGTCCAGGACTTATAAGCCCTGGACTATCTAATATTGGAATCATTCCTGGAGACATCACTGGTCCAGGACGAATTGGCTTGGTTTCAAAGTCAGGAACATTGACTTACCAAATGATGTACGAACTTCGTGATTTTGGTTTTAGCACTGCAGTAGGTATTGGTGGAGATCCAATTATTGGAACTACACACATTGATTGCCTTAAAGCATTTCAAGATGATCCAGACACTGATGCGATCGTCATGATTGGTGAAATTGGTGGAGATGCTGAAGAGCGCGCTGCCGCATTTATTTCAGAATATGTCACAAAGCCGGTAGTTGGCTATGTTGCAGGTTTTACTGCTCCTGAGGGAAAAACAATGGGACATGCTGGAGCAATTGTTTCGGGCTCATCAGGAACTGCGGAAGCAAAGAAGGTTGCACTTGAAGCGGCTGGTGTTAAGGTTGGAAAAACTCCAAGTGAAACTGCAGCGCTGATGCGCGCAATTCTCAAGGGCTAAATAATGCTTTCACGCGCGCTAGCTGTCTCACTCAGGCAAGCATTGCGCAGCGTGGCACTCATA
>JBAWYW010000068.1:0-4406 GCA_037143395.1 Actinomycetes bacterium
GCAACTACATCGGCGACCATGGTTATTCCACCTTTAAGTTGGGCAACAAAGATGAGTGGATCTTTTAGACCAGCAGGTGAGAGCGAATTGCTCTTCGGATAATGAGAAACAACTGAATCCCAGTTATCTCCTGTGAGCCAGCGCCAGATATCAAAATCGTGCACAGCCATGTTGGTATATAGACCAGGAGTTGTAATACCAGGAGAAGAAACGTTACGAGTACTAATACGAGCAACGAGCGGTGCGCCGTATTCTCCGCTTTCCAGCATTTTCTTGAGCTTTACATAAGAAGGATCAAAGCGGCGCATAAAGCCAAGATGAACGAGCGGCTTACCTAACTTCTTCTCCGTAGCCTCAACTTCAGCAACGATGGTTCGTGCGTCATCAACTGTTGTGGCGATGGGCTTCTCACACAAAGTTGGCAAGCCTTTAGCAAGTGCTAAACGAAGGTGTGGCACATGCAGCGCATCAGGAGAGGCAATGATCACTGCGTCAATATCAGGGTGGGCGTAGAAATCTTCAACGGTAGTAAATGTTGCAACATCTGGGCCGAGTTCTTTTGCAAGAGCGCCCATGCGCGCCACATCAACATCCATCAGAGCACTCACCCGCGCATCTTTTACATGTTCTGTCAGAAAGCGGGCATGGCCCGCTCCCATAATTCCCGTACCAATAACTCCAACGCGAATAGGTGTCTTTGCCATACGTTATGCCTTGACGCCCATCAAGTGCTCAAGTGCAAGCTGGTTGAGCTTTTCATAACCCATACCGCGAGCGCCCGCTGATTCAACATCAAATGAAGGATCTGCAAGATCCTTCCATGTCTCACCCTTGGCAAGAGTCGGCACTTCAAGTTCAGGAATACGAGATTCCTTCATCGCTTCAATCACACGTGGATCCTTGCGATAAGCGATCGCGCGTTCTTTAAGAAGAAGGTATGTGCGCATATTTGAAGTTGCTGATTGCCATACGCCTGCATCATCTTCTGTGCGGGCTGGCTTGTAGTCAAAGTGCTTTGGACCTGAATACTTGTAGTGCTCGAGTAGATCAACAAGGAAGAAGGCTGACTTCACATCGCCATGGCCAAAGACAAGGTCTTGGTCAAACTTTGGACCGTGCTGACCATTGAGATCAATGTGGAAGAGCTTTCCTTGCCAGAGTGCTTGGGCGATACCGTGAACAAAGTTGAGGTTAGACATCTGTTCGTGTCCTACCTCAGGGTTTAAGCCCACCATCTCAGGGTGATCAAGAGTGTTGATAAATGCCATTGCGTGGCCAATAGTTGGCAAGAAGATATCTCCGCGTGGCTCGTTTGGCTTTGGCTCGATGGCAAACTTAATCTTGTAGCCCTTATCGATCACGTATTGTGAAAGCAGGTTGAATGCCTCACGCATACGCTCATGTGCAACATAAGCATCCTTTGCAGCATCTGATTCAGAGCCTTCGCGGCCTCCCCAGCAGACATACGTCTCGGCGCCCATATCTACAGCAAGATCAATATTGCGAATTACCTTACGAAGCGCATAGCGGCGAATATCTCGGTCATTAGATGTGAAGGCACCATCTTTAAATACAGGATGTGAGAACAAATTAGTGGTCATCATCGGCACCTTCATGCCGGTCTCCTCAAGCGTCTTCTTAAAGCGCTTAATGATCTGCTCGCGATCTGAGTCATTGCTTCCAAATGGAACAAGATCATCATCATGGAAAGTCACACCATAAGCACCGCGTTTTGCGAGTTCATTGACTGAACGAACTGGGTCTAGGGCGCCGCGTGTTGCATCACCAAATGGGTCACGTGCCTGCCAGCCAACTGTCCAAAGGCCAAATGTGAACTTATCTGCGGGTGTTGGGGTTACAGACATGGGGTCAGGCTCGCTTTCATGGAAGACCGGGTAACCGGTGAGTTTGTGTGTGTGCCTAACCTACCTCTACCCTTACGGCTTATCTACCCCGCTTTTAGTAAAGGCAGGGCAGCACTCCAGCGGGAGTGGTGAAATGGCAGACACGCAAGTCTTAGGAACTTGTGTCTTCGGACGTGCGGGTTCAAGTCCCGCCTCCCGCACCAATATTTTTACCCCTTATATTTTTTTAACGATCGCGAGAGGATATGGATATGGCTGAGAAGAACTTTCTTTCATGGGTTGGTTATAAGAACGAAGATAACCAAACAACAAGCAAGGCAGGAACCCCTGCTGCGCCAACCGCAAATGCGATGGACCGTATCCGCGAGCTTGAAGCGCAACTTGCTGACATGCGCTCGCGCCGCGACATCACAGGATTAACACGCGAAGAGTTTGAAATTCTTGCCAGCGAAACGGCAATGACATTAATTAAGACGGCCCAAAGCCGCGAAGCACGCGCTGTTGCGATTGCTGAAAAAGCGGTTGCTGATGCAACACGTGCTGCAAAGCAAGCAATTGAATCTGCTGAACTTAAAGCGAAGCAAGTTCTCTCAGCTGCTGAAGGCCGAGGTCGTAAATATCTTCAAGCTGCCCAAGATGAAGCCGCAGAAATCACGAATTCTGCAGTATCTGAAGCAGAGCGCCTTGTTGAAGCAAAAGCGCGTGAAGCGGCGGCACTTGCGAGCAGCGCGCGACGTGAAGCAGAGCGCTTAATTACAACTGCAACCAGTGATATCGCAGATTTCAAGTCTTGGCTTATGTCAGCCATCCAAGAGTCTGAAAGATTGCACCGTATCCAAACTCAATCCCTGGCATCTGCCGAAGAAGCAATTAAACAAACTCGTGGACGTCTTTCAAGCGCCTTTGAAAAGCTTGCAGCACTCGGCGCAGATATTGAAGCAAATATTGGTGAGGGTAACCGCCCACATGCAAAGGCATTTATCCGCAAAGTTACAAAGGAAGTTCGCGGAGAAGATGATGTTCCAGAAGTTCCAAGCGGCCGACCAGTGAAAAAAACAGCCGCTAAGAAGAAGCCTGCTGCTAGAAAGAAAACCACTAAGCGCAAGTAATGGCTCCAAAAACTTCCCGCTACATACCTTCAATTGATGGTCTTCGAGCGATTGCCGTTGCAGCGGTCATTCTTTATCACTTAGGTGTTAATTGGATTCCTGGAGGATTTCTAGGTGTTGATCTTTTCTTTTGTATCAGCGGTTATGTCATCACAAGACAGTTACTTGACTCTATTGATCGTAAAAGCGGTTTAGATCTAAGAGAATTTTATCAAGCCAGAATTCGTCGTCTCTTCCCTGCGCTTGTATTTATGTTGCTGGGAACCCTATTCATAATTGCACTTGGTGCACCTGACGCGATTAAGCGTTATTTAACCGATCTGCCTTTTGTTCTAACGGGAACAGAAAATTGGCACTTAGTTTCTATTCACCAAGACTATTTTGCTGCGACTGGTCGTCCCCCACTTCTTCAACACATCTGGTCACTAGGCGTTGAAGCACAGTTCTACTTATTCTGGCCCCTGATTCTGCTTGTTGTACTGCGCCGCTTTGGTAAGAAAAATGTGGCAAGAATTTCTCTTGGTATTTCAGCGCTTTCTGGGCTTGTGCTTTTTCTCTACTCAATTAGCGCAGACCACGCCAGCAGTAATCGCACAAGCCATATCTACTTTGGAACCGATACACACTCACTAGGTCTCTTCTTAGGCGCAGCACTTGCGGTCAGCTGGATCCCGCAAAACTTAGCTAGCACAATCACAGATCGCGCTCAAGATTTTGTCGATGGCATAGGTGTCTTTGGTCTTATTGGATTGCTAAGTACGTTTCTATTTATTAATGAAGGAAATGCAGCTCTCTATCAAATTGCATTTCCACTAGCAGCAATTTTTGGTTGCGCAACAATCACCTCACTTGTGCACCCAGCATCACGATTTGCCCCCCTGATTGGCTCAAGGCCACTGCTTTGGATCGGTGAGCGTTCTTATGGAATCTATCTATGGCATTGGGTTATCTTTCAAATTAGTAGGCCCTCCGAGGATTTAGCGGGTGCCACTTGGGCAATTAATTGCGCACGTATTCTCATCGTTATCGCGCTGGCTGATATCTCACTTCGCTGGATTGAAATACCTATCCGGCGCGGAAAGGTTGCTGATTGGCTTCGTGGAATGAAGTATCGAACTCTCACTACCCAGAAGCGCCAAAAGTTACTTATTGGCGTCTCTGTATTTGTTATTGCACTCACATCTTCAGGAGCTGCTTGGTCTGCTTGGGTTCAAAATGATTCCATCGTTAAGAAAAATGCTGCACTTGCTGCAGAACAACCACCGCCGGTTCCAACCCTCTCTGCAGATAACAGAGGAAAAATTGGATTATGGGTGACAGGTGACTCAATCATTTTAGGAACACATGAAAAGCTTGCTGCTAGATACCCCGTGGCACTTGTCAATGCACGTGTGGGAAGACAAATTGGAGAGCTCATCCAGGTAGTTGAGCA
>JBAWYW010000069.1:0-4374 GCA_037143395.1 Actinomycetes bacterium
ACTTTCTGTTGCTTCAATGCCGCTGCTCGCGATTACGCTCTCATCGGTCAGTTGCTTATCAATAATGGCATGACTCAAAACCATCAAGTTATTAGCCCACATTGGATGAAGCGCTTATCAACCCCTGTAGTAAAACTTGATCACGGCTGGGGTTATGGCGCCCAGCTATGGCATCCATATCCTGGAATTAATATGGCGATGGGACTACACGGACAGCAAATATTTACTAACCCTGCAACTAAAACGGTAATCGTCAAACTCAGTGATTATCCAAATGGTGATGATCCGCAAAATGCGATCGCTGCAGTTCTCTATCCAATTACACTGAAGAAGTAATACTTCATTGGTGCCCCGAGTGGGGGTCGAACCCACACTTGGAGGATTTTAAGTCCTCTGCCTCTGCCATTGGGCTATCGGGGCCCTAAAGAAAGGCTAAGACTACACGCTTGATTACCTCTTAAAGCCAAGCTGGTATTTCATGCTCCGCTTCCGCTACTGAGTACTATCTACACACTATGAAAAAGAGTGCGTATCTCATCGATTTTATTTCTGTTCTAGTCTTTGTAACGATCGGTCGCCATACTCATAAAGATGGAAATACAGTCAGTGGAACGTTCACCACATTATGGCCGTTTGCAGTGGGCTTGTTAATCGGCTGGCTGCTAGTTAGTCGTACCCATCGAATTGCAACTAAAAAAACGAGTGGCTTGATCATTGCTCTATCTGCAGTGCTAGTGGGAATGATTTTGCGCGTAATTTCAGGTCAAGGAATTGCACTGGCTTTTGTCATCGTTGCCACTGCCTTTTTATCGTTCTGCCTGGTTGGCTGGAGGGCGCTGCTTTCGATTCGAAAGTAACGCCCTCTATGATTTACTCATGAAGAAATATAGATTTCTAGCTATAGGTCTATCGCTATCAATTCTTTTCCCTATATCTTCCTTTGCTATGGGTTCTGGAGATAAATATAGCGATCTTCAAACTGGTGTTACCTACGTTGTTTATAAGCCAACTAATACTTTGAAGCTTCCACCATTGAACTTTGAGGTAAGACCTTGCCGGTTATTTCCAAAGAAGGACGCTTATCTTCTTGCAGGCTTTGGTGGAATGGATCACGGCATAGCACTGGTGGAAACAGCTGCCGCTTTTAACTGCACTGGTGAAGATAACCCCATGCCGCTGCCATCAATTGTAATTAATGGAATGAAGGCGAAAGTAGGCATTTATTGCGCAACTGGTAAGTGCAAGAGCTCAGAGTTCTCTCGCTATGGTGGAGAGATTTCCTTCATTACTCCACCAACAAAGTCCCTTAAGGCAACGTTTATCCGCGTAGGAACGCAAGGTGGATTTACTCTTGCCCAGCTGACTTCCTTTGCTACCGGCTTAAAGGCTGTAGGTAGTAAGTAACTTACTCAGCCCCGATTACATCTCCGACAACTTTGACCTGAAAATCTAGTTGATTTAGATCATTGTTCTCCATAAAGGCTGTCACGGCTTCTGCAATGAGATCTAGATAAGGCTGGCCATCTTGGCGATCAGATTCATTCACAGTAATTGGAATTTCCGCTACTAATTCAACGTTGAAACTCACGATTGCCATATTTTCTCCTTAGGTTAGTTCGTACTTTTTTATGCTTGCGTTGGTGCGATCAAACTATAAAAGTTCTCGCTTGCTCCACCTAGAACATTGAGATCAACTGGTCCGGGCTGCAAACCGTATCTTGCCCCTGCGCCCCCTGATGAGTATTGCCAGATCTTCCAACTGACATTGCACTTTGTATCAGTCCATGGGGAGACAGGACATTTACCACTCTTCATTGTTGGCTTTGCCTCGGGATTAGCAGGATTAATACGTGCGGTGGCAATCCAGATCGGATACTTAGCCAGGTCATTGTCATAGGCAAAGTGACTGGTAATAAAGCTCATATAGGAATAGATCACAGGGGTCTTACCAAGTGCACTCTGTACATCACTGAGCCATGTTTTCACCCAGCGAACTAAGTAAACATTCGACATTGATCGATGGCAGATACCTGATTTAGACATCGAGGTGCAGTTAGTTTCTATATCTAAAGCCACTGGCATATCAAGAGTGTTGTAACCACCATCTTCTTGAATACGATCAATAACTTTTTTGGCCTGATTGTGTGCATTTGCAATGACAATGTTCATATCTGTAGTTCTTGGAGGATGAGCGTAGTAATAGAGGCCTGTATAGATGCCGGCTAGCTGGGCTCCTGTGCGATCGGAGCGGTAATAGTTTGCTGCCTCGATGTCTGCTTTCTTTACAGTGTTTCCACCATTGATGTAGAGAAATCTCACGCCAGCCGCATGCATCTTTGTGAAATCAATTGGTAAATTCTTGGTGTGTTGATACTTACTTATGTCTAAACCGAGGATGCGATTACCCGTACCCATCGCATCAATCTGGACTGCATTATCGGCACGTGCGTGCTGGGTAATGACAGTGCCAAGTAAGAGCACAGATGCAACAAAGAGTGATTTATGCGATCTCTTCCCCATCATATGGAAAGAATACTTTGCGAGTGATCAATATCCTTGGATATCGCCTCAGGGGTTGCCGGGGTAATACTTCACATCCGCTGCTTTCAACTGGTTGAGCTGATATCGGCTCCCTGCACTCCAAGATAAGATACCTACATGCGTGAAATTAATAGGGATCACCTCAAAAAGCTAAATGCAAAAGAAGAAGAACGTTTTCTAGTGCTGCACCCAAAGTCAGGTGAACTATTTAAGAAAGCGAAAGAAGTAATGCCGGGCGGCGTCCCAATGTCTTGGATGGCAAAGTGGCCAGGTGCATTCCCAGTCTTTGTTGATAGTGCGCGAGGCGCTCATTTCACAGATGTTGATGGAAATGAATATATAGATCTGTGTTTAGGCGACACTGGGTCGATGACAGGTCACTCGCCTTCAGCAACTGTTGATGCAATTAATGCACAACTCAAGCGCGGTATGACAGCAATGCTTCCAACCGAGGATGCTGTGCTCGTCTCACGTGAACTTGCTCGCCGTTTTGGGCTTCCTCTTTGGCAATTCACCGTTACGGCTACCGATGCCAATCGCCACGTCATTAGATATGCGCGCCTGATTACAGAGCGCTCGAAGATTATCGTTATTGATAAGTGTTACCACGGCTCTGTTGACGAAACGTTTGCAACACTAGATAGCGCAGGAAATACAATCAAGCGCCCAGGAAATCTAGGAGCTCCCGTTGATCTTGCTCAAACCACAAGAGTTGTTGAATTTAATGATCTAGCTGCCATGGAATCAGCTCTTGCCCGTGGTGATGTTGCTGCGATCTTGATGGAACCTGCGATGACCAACATCGGCATTGTTCTTCCTGACGATGGGTATCTCAAAGCGGTTGAAGTGCTCGCAAAGAAATATGGCACAGTCTTAATTATCGATGAGACTCATACGATCTCTGTGGGCCCCGGAGGAATGACAGCTCTCTATGGACTCAAACCCGACATTCTTACTATCGGTAAAGCTATTGCTGGTGGAATTCCTACGGGCACCTTTGGTATGCAAGAAGAGATTGCTGCGCGTATCAAAGCAAAAGTTGAACGTGAACTTATTGATACAGGTGGAATTGGTAGCACGCTTGCTGGAAATGCACTCAGTCTTGCTGCAATGCGGGCAACTCTTACCCAAGTCCTCACAGATGCTGCATTCAAACAAATGGTTGCACTCGGTCAGAAGTGGTGTGATGGAGTCGACGCAGCTATTAAAGAATTTGAACTTCCTTGGTATTGCTCCAGACTTGGCGCTCGAGGTGAATATCTCTTCCAAGCAACTGCTCCTAGAACAGGTAAAGAGGCTGCAGATGCTGGAGATTTTGAACTTGAGCAATACATTCACTTACGCATGCTCAATGATGGTTTCTTGATTACACCTTTCCATAACATGGCTCTGGTCTCACCGGAAACAACAGAGGCAGATATCGATGCACACACAAAGGCGTTTAGGGCGATGTGCAAGGATCTAGCTCATGCCTAAGCGGATCATTCACTTTCTTCGTCCCTCGAAAACCGTCCCTGTTACTCCTTGGACTGCTACCAGTCGTTGGTCTCTAACTCCACTTCGTGTTCTGATCTTGTGGTTTGGTTTAGCAATATTTGGACTAGGTGATGCACTCATCATTCAATCAACTCTAGGAAATGCGCCATGGTCAGTACTAGCTCAAGGTATTTCTAAGCACTCCCCTCTTTCACTCGGTTGGTCGACTCTCATCATCGGTTTTTTAGTTCTATTGGGCTGGATCCCACTTAAACAGCGGCCAGGTTTTGGAACTATTTCAAATATTTTGATCATCTCTTATGCCCTTCAAATTGGAACAGATGTATTCCCTATCCA
>JBAWYW010000070.1:0-4363 GCA_037143395.1 Actinomycetes bacterium
TCTCGCTCTTTTTCACTTGGCACTCATTTCGTTCATGTTATCCATTTGAAGAATTACGCTCCCAATAACTTGGTCCAACTGGCACATTAAATCCTTGCTTTGCTACCAAATAACCCTCGGAGTCAACAGTAATGGCTAGCTGCGGAAGCGGCCTGGCGGCCGGCCCAAAAATCACCTTAGCTGCGCGTGTCACATCAAATGTTGACTGATGACATGGGCAAAGCAGGTGGTGAGTCTGTTGTTCATAGAGGGCAACTGCGCAGCCCATATGGCTACAGATCTTAGAGAAAGCGATGATGCCGTTATAAGTCCATGAAAGACGCTCTGCATCCAAGTTGAAGTCCTCGGGACGAAGGCGGATAAGAAGCACTGCATCCTTACCAATGTTTTCCAGTGTGCGCTCTTCACCTTTAGCAAGCTCTGGCAGTACCTGCGCAACAGCGCCAACTTCTAAATCTGATGGCTTGAAATATGCCCCGCCTGGATCTGAAACTAAGCGAGTTCCAGCAGACCAGCTAGTTGTTTCCAAAAACTTCTTTGGCATGGGACCAAGGTCACGAAGAAGAACAAGAGGGGAGAGACCAACCACGCCGAGTGCAAGGCCGAGGGTGCGCTTAATAAGTGGACGACGCCCAATCCCTGCTTCACCACCGCGCTCCTTAAATGTTTCTACAAAATCTGCGCGATCTTGATCTTCAGAGCGAAGTTCATGACGCTCTTGAATAACTTCCGTATCTGGCATCAACTTCTTGGCCCATTGAATAGCGCCGAGTCCAATGCAGAGTGTTGCAACTGTCAGCCCGATACCGAGTGACATCTGCTGAACGTTTGTGCTTCCCAAAATCGGGATAAAGACATAAACATCGGACTTTATAAAAATATAAGCAGCAATTGTTCCCACTGTGCCGAGTGCCGAGAGCAAGAAGAGAGCTGCTACTTGCTGTTCGGCCCGCTTTGCAGCTTTTGGATCAGTATCCGCTTTGCGGTGAACATGTTCTGGAAGTCCTGGATTTTGGAAGCGCTCAATGTTTGTCATGTTATTTAGCCTTCATTGCTAGCCATACAGCAATTCCGATAAGAAGTCCTAAACCAAGTGTCCAAACAACGAGGCCTTCAGTCACTGGGCCGACACGGCCGAGTGAAGCGCCACCAAGATTTTGTTCGTGGTTAGCTGATTGAAGCCAAGAAATTACGGAGAGCTTCTCTTGAGGAGTAAGAGTTGCGTCTGAAAACTTAGGCATGGATTGCGGTCCGGTGATGAGTGCTTCATATACATACTTGGGTTCAACACCCATGAGTGACGGTGCATATTTGCCGTTAGTAAGCGCCCCACCTTGTCCAGCGAAGTTATGACACATTGCGCAGTTAGTTCTAAAGAGTTGACCACCCTGAGCAACATTTCCATCACGCTCCCAAGCAAGGCTCTCACTAGTCACAGATGCAGGACCTGGCGCAAGGGATGCAACATATGCAGCAAGTGCCGCAGTTTCTTCCGCGTTATAAATTGGCTTCTTGCGCATTGCTTGCTGGCTCATATCTGCCATCGGCATGCGGCCTGTTCCAACCTGAAAATCAACTGCCGCTGCTCCAACACCAATAAGTGATGGCGCAATCGCTCCGCCTTCTGCATTAAGTCCATGACATGAGGAACATCCACGCAAAAATATTGCTTTGCCTTGAGTGACAAGAGGAGAGGTTGAACTAGTAGCTGCAGGCTGCGCGCCGGGAAGGGCTGAAGCCATTCCAAATGCAGTTCCAATCGTGAAAAGAGCAGCAACAACCAAGATAGGACCGGCGATCTTGCGCCTTCTAAATCTTGCGAACTTGTTCAATTCCACCCCTACTTAATCAAATAAATCGCTGAGAAAAGTGCAATCCAAACAATGTCAACAAAGTGCCAGTAGTAAGAGACAACAATTGCTGTCGTCGCTTGTGCGTGGCCGAACTTCTTTGCTTTGTTCACACGGATAAGAACAACAAGGAAGGCCAGTAGCCCACCGGTTACGTGTAGTCCGTGGAAGCCAGTTGTTATATAAAAGACTGAGCCATACGCACGAGATGAAAGTGAAAGTCCATCTCTTACTAGATTTGCGTATTCATAGATTTGGCCGCCGATAAAGAAAGCGCCCATAAGGAATGTCAAAGCAAACCATTCACGCATTCCCCACTTAGAGAATTGGCGAAGTGAGCCACTGCGCTTTGATTGAAAACGTTCAGCCGCGAATACACCGAACTGACAAGTCACAGACGAAAGTACCAAGACAGTTGTGTTTATTGCAGCGAACTTAACGTTGAGCATCCCGGTTGATTCAAGCCAAACCTTTGGACCTTGAACCGCTCGCGTGGTGAAATACATTGCGAAGAGTGCTGCGAAGAACATAAGTTCTGAAGAGAGCCAAACAATGGTTCCAACTGCCACGATATTCGGGCGGTTACTTTTAGCTGGAGCATCCATTATGGCCACGAGGAGATTATTCCCGATTTCCCCAAGGATGCTTAATGGCAGAGCCCTCCTGGCCTACTTATTGTGGGTGAGTCTGATCACGCGCTAGGTAGGATCGCGCAATGGATCCCCAAGGTCTCTCATGGCCGGCCATCATCGGCCAATTAGCGGACAGTGAGCTGCTTTCTTCAGAGCAAGCCCGCTGGTCGATGGGCCAGATACTTTCTGATTCGGCAAGCAAGGATCAGATCAAAGAATTTTTATTGGGTATTCAAGCCAGAGGTGAGAGTCCCTCAGAAGTAGCCGCCTTCATCGAGGTTATGTTTGAACATAGCGCTCCAATTTCGATCCCTGATCGAGCAGTTGATCCTGTTGGCACGGGAGGAGATGGCGCAAACACGATAAACATTTCAACAACCGCTGCAATCATTGCAAGCGCCGCAGGCGCGAAAGTAGTTAAGCACGGAGCAAGAGCTGCCTCTTCAAAATCTGGCGCCGCAGATGTGCTTGAGGCACTTGGTGTAAACATTGATTTGGATGGCGCTCAAGTTGCGAGCACTTTTGAAGCAACTGGTATTGGATTTTGTTTTGCACCTAAATTTCATCCTGCGATGCGCTTTGCAGCCCCTGCTAGAAAAGAGCTTGGGCAAGCATCCGTATTCAATATTTTGGGACCACTGGCCAACCCCGCAAAACCCAAGGCAATCTCACTTGGCGTTTCAAAAGAGAAGATGATTCCCGTCATGGCTGAAGTGCTCATGAAACGCGGAACTGAAGGATTCATTTTCCGAGGCGATGATGGAATTGATGAGATCACTCTTTCAACCACCTCAACGATTGTTCAAATCAATGATGGACAGATGAAATCTGAGAAGTTTGATCCACAGTCACTCGGGATAGATCGGGCGCCGATTGAAAGTCTTGTTGGGGGAGAATCTGAATACAACGCTGCAGTGGCGTTACGTATTTTTTCTGGTGAGAAATTTGCCCCTCGTGATGCTGTGCTACTCAACGCAGCTGCCGCAATTGCAGCTTACGAAGGCAACTTTGGGAAATCAATTACTGAGCAATTAGCCGCCGGATATGCAAAGGCCGCTACCGCTGTGGATTCGGGTGCGGCTCTTGAAACTCTCAAGAATTGGGCGATCTTTACACAGTCTTTCAAATAAGTCTTGAATCTCTCTTGATTCTCTTACGAGAGAACTTCACCAACTCATCAAAGCTCTCCACTCCAAAGCCAGCTAGCCTTTCAAAGAGTCGATGCATGACTTCGGTGGTTGTTTGGGCATCATCTAAAGCCCTATGTGTAGGAGTCACTTCGGTATCAAAAAATTGAGCGAGTGTCCCTAGTTTGCAATTGATTACCTCATCCCTTGTGAGCAATTGCCTGGCAAGCCTTGCGGTATCCAGAACTTCAAACTGAGGCCAAGGATGTTCAAGCTCCTTAGCCGCTGCCTTTAAAAAGCCGACATCGAAAGGTGCATTATGAGCGACGAGTACGGCTTCATCTTCACGACCGCAAAACTCAATGAAAGCAGGAAATGCTTCATCGATAATGGGGGATAGGCGCACCATCTCATCAGTTATTCCCGTTAGCTCTGTAATGAAATCGGGAATTGGCGCGAGGGGATTTACGAATGATTCAAATTCTCCTTGAACAACGCCGCCTCGTACTTTTACTGCTCCAATTTCGGTGATGACAGCTCCTGCAAATGGACTACCCCCAGTGGTCTCCAAATCGACCACGATAAAAGTGGTTTCACTCAAAAGTTTTGGGGAGTTCATATGAGCAACGCTAGCGCGATCACCTGACAATGCCTTCGCACATTGACCTCAAGTCTTGTGCTGGTTACTTTCTTTCAGTGTCCCTAATCAAGATCATTCCGGCTTTTGCGGCCATCGCGCTATGCCTCGCTGTTG
>JBAWYW010000071.1:0-4248 GCA_037143395.1 Actinomycetes bacterium
TTGCCGCGAAGAAAGAAACCGCTGTCTTTTCCATCCACAATAATATTTTTCGACATCACCCACCCACCATGGCTATGGACTTTGCCCTCTGGAAGATCCGGGTGCATATCTGAAGTCTTTGCGCCAATAAAGTAACGCTCCTGCATATCGGCAAGATCGCCGATGAGAGGCATTGTTACAGGCGGTTGAACGCTGTGGTTATATTGAAGCCATAGACATCTGTGGCAGCTATCCCATGCATATGTCAGGTGGCTTGGGCTTATGGTTGTGCGGGCTTGTCCCATAATTTCCTACTTTTCTCGGCGCTAATTATTTACTTGTGTAAGAGTGAGTTTACAAAGGTAATAACGCCCAAGCCCATCATCACCACGCCACCGATGATGCGAAGTTGCACCAAGCGGCGATCGTTCGAGGCAAGCCAGTTACGAAATGAGCCGGCAAGGATGCCCCATGCGCTGTCGCAGAAGAAGCCGAGGAAGACGAAGATGAAACCCAAGAGAAGCAATTGCGAGGTGAGATGGCCTTTGGATGAGTCGGTGAACTGGGGCAAGATGGCGGCGAAGAAAATAATTCCCTTGGGGTTTAAGACGCCGACCATGTAACCCTCACGGATAGTTTTTAAGTAAGAGGGCTTACTTCCCTTCAGAGTTGTCATCTGGGCGGCATGTGTTCGAGCTTCTTTAATCGCCATAATGCCAAGATAAACAAGATAGAGCGCGCCCATCCATTGCATAGAGATATAGATGGCGTGGTTATGTTGAAAGATCGGCCCCAGACCAAAGGCAACGATGATGGAGACGGTGAGCATTCCAAAGGTATTTCCAAGACAAGTAAGTACTGCGGTTAATCGGCCCCACGCGATCGCTCTTGCAATAGTGAAAAGCACACTAGGACCTGGCGCCAAGATAATGGCAAGGCCGGCAATGACGTACTCCCAGATGCGAGAGGGAATGATTAAGACCATCCCTAAATCCTACTTTGTAGAGCTACTTAGTCGATTCTAAATCCATCAGTGATGGGGCCTAACTCAACGCCTGCTTTAGCGTGATCTTGGATATCTCCGCGGTCCATTTGAGCTTTATGTGCATGCTCATGCCAGCGGTGTTCAATATTTCCAAAGCGCCAAATAGCTAGCGCACTCACCCAGACACCAACAAAGATGGCAACGATAATAAAGCCTGCCTTATTGATATTAAATGCCAGCGCGTAATCCCAGAAACCTCCAGAAAGATTGAGTTGGCCCGCAATAACTTGCGCCACCTCAAGTCCTCCGATAAAGATCGCAACGACTACTGAAAGCCCAGTGATGACAATGTTGTAATAGACCTTTCGTACCGGCTTAGAAAAAGCCCACCCATAAGCAAAGTTCATGAAGGATCCATCGATGGTATCAAGAAGGCTCATGCCGCCAGCGAAAAGCATAGGAAGCGACAAAATTGCCCACCATGGAAGTCCAGCAACAACCGTGGAGCCAGCAAGTACCAAGAGCGCAACTTCAGTGGCTGTATCAAAGCCAAGACCAAAGAGAATACCGAGTGGATACATCTTCCAGCTGGCATCAATGCGCCGTGCTATCGGACCAAAAAAGCGCATCATAAATCCGCGTGAATCTAAGTGCTTTTCTAATTGCGCCTCGTCATATAAACCTTGGCGCATCTTTCTAAATACTTTTACCACCGAGATGAGAACCAACAAATTGAGCAGAGCAATCAACATCAGAAAGGCGCCAGAGACAGTTGTGCCAACAAGACCGGTGTAGTGATGAAGCGCAGAATTGGAATCTGTTACTTGTCCGCCTAAAGCTTTAAGACCAAAATTCAAAAGAATGGCTAAGAAGGTTACGACAGAGGAATGGCCCAGAGAGAAGAAGAAGCCAACCCCCATAGGACGCTGACCTTCAGCCATCAGTTTTCTAGTTGTGTTATCGATGGCAGAGATATGGTCAGCATCAAAGGCATGCCTCATACCTAGAGTGAGGGCGAGAAAGCCTGTGCCCCAACCAAAAATAGTTCCGTCATGAAGTTTGTAGTGGCCAGATGTTGCAGCCCACATCAATAGCGTTCCGCCGATAAGCAGGAAGAAGATCACGCCAAACATCGCGCTAAGGCGACGGCGTTCATCAGGGGAGAGAGCTTTGAAAGGGTTCTTAGAGGCCCTCTGAGCTTTTACTGGAGTATTCACCGTGCTCCTTCTTGCGAATGACTTGCAAATACAAGTCTAACGCAAGAAGGCTTGAGGGGCAGAACTTAGAGGCCGGCGCCTTCGTGCTCTACGAGGGAATCCTTGCCCACATTGATCATGAGGGCCGAGATGATGGCGCAGGTTGCTAGGAATACAGCGCCCCATTTAAAGGTCGTTGTGAAGCCATGGACCTGGGCAAAGACCGCTGTCTGGGCGCCTAGGGCGGTATGACCCTTTGCGAAGGCAGCAGCCGATGAGATGGCAATGGTGTTGAGCAGAGCTGCTCCGAGAGAGCCGCCGATCTGCTGGGAGGTATTGATCATTGCGCTCGCTACACCAGTGTCGTGCTGCCCGGCATTGTGAAGGCCTGTACTTGCGTTAGGGATGAAATACAGAGCGCAACCAAAGCTCATGACGAGCATGGGAAGCAACAGGTATGAGAGATACCCGGAAGTTGGAGTGATGCGAGAGAAGAGCAAAATTCCAACCGTTGCAAGACTCATTCCAACGACCATTAACGGACGAGGTCCAATCTTTGGAAGCAAGGTGGAGGCAACGCCAGCACCGATGACAATTCCCACGGTGAATGGCAAGAAGGCAACGCCCGCTCTGACAGGTGAGTAATGCAAGAAGGACTGCATATAAATACTCAAGAAAAGGAACATGGCGAAAAGGCCAACTCCAACAAGAAGTGAGCCGATATATGACCCGCCGCGATTTCGTTCAGTCAAGACGCGAAGTGGCAAGAGTGGGTGGGCTGTCTTGGCTTCAATCACGAAGAATGCGATAAGAAGAACGGCCGCAATAATGAAATATGAGTAGGTATTGCTGTTAGCCCAGCCATTTGTAGCTGCTTGGCTAAATCCGTATACAAGGCTGACAAGTCCTGCAGTCACGGTGAGAGCGCCTGGGATGTCGTACTTGTTATCTCCGACAGCCTTTGATTCATGCAGCCATGGATAGGCCATGAGGACAGCAATGAGGGCAACAGGAACGTTTACGAATAAGCACCAGCGCCAGTTTGCATACTCAGTGAGCAAGCCACCCATGATCAAGCCGATTGCGGCTCCGCCACCTGAGATGCCGCCATATACGCCAAATGCTTTTGCACGTTCTTTAGGCACTGTGAAAGTTACGTTGATGAGAGATAAAGATGCAGGCGCAAGGAGAGCACCGAATGCACCTTGCAAGCCACGCATGGCAAAGAGTTGACCTTGGTTGGTCGCAAAGCCACCGATTCCCGATGCAACAGCAAATCCGACGAGTCCAATAATGAATATTTTCTTACGGCCAACGAAGTCTGCAATTCGACCACCAAGAAGTAACAAACTTCCAAAGGTAAGTGAGTAAGCAGTAACAACCCATTGACGGTTTGCATTTGAAATATGTAGAGCTTTTTGTGCACTTGGAAGAGCTAAGTTGATAATTGATGCATCTAGAACGATCATCAAAGATGCAATTGCGATAACGGCCAGTGCGCGCCAGCGATTAGGATCTAATCCCTCGCTACCAGGCTGCCATTCACTTGTATTTCCTCGCGCCATTTTTTACCCAATTTTTCCCGTGTAGATTTGATTTTTATTTCAAAAAAGTCTATTTCAAAACGCTGAAATAAGCCAAAGATGCTTACTTCAAGCCGTTGTGTTACCTTAACCACAGCAAGCGAGGAATACGTGAACTTTACGTAAACAGCGCTAGCGAAAACCATAAGGGAGATTGTCATCGTGTCTTGGCACCAGCCAAGAGTCCTCGATGCTCAAAAAGTTAGAAGATGACCTGAACGCTACAGCAGGAGACTTTTAGAAAGACTGCACGTACTACGCGCCCTGTTCAAACCAGCATTGTTGAAAAATTAATTGCTGAAGAATGGGCTCACTTCACTCAATCATCATTTGGTTCAAGAGTTGAGTACGACCTTGCTTTGGGATCAATGCCCCTTGGCGTTCCATCAAGTTTCCAACACTGGGATCCCTATCCAATTGCAATTGCCAGCGCCAAGGGCGCTTGGATGACCGATGTTGATGGACGAGCAATGCTCGATCTATCCATGGGCTTTGGAGCGATGCT
>JBAWYW010000072.1:0-4169 GCA_037143395.1 Actinomycetes bacterium
ACGCCACCGAAAGCACCGACAACAAATTGCCCATCATGGATACCTGAGTTAACTTTTTGTTGAAGGGTATCGATGATGCCGTACTTGGTATTTAAGTTTTCCAAAGTGGCATTATTTTTCAAATTTGCGATCAGAGTCGGTGCATCCTTGAGCAGATTGTCCATCTGATGAAGAACCGGCGGAATCACTACCGCTGAGAAAACACCCACGAAAGCAAGAACTATTCCAACAACACAGGCGACAGCACCTGTTCGCTTGATGCCACGGCGTTGAAAGAATTCAACTGCTGGATTCAAGCCTGCCGCAAAGAAAAGGGAGATGACGATCAGGACAAAGACCTGGCTCGCGTTTGCGAGTGCTCGCATGAGAGTGATCGCAATAACAGCTCCGGTGGCGGCAAGAAATCCAAAGTAAAAAGGATGTCCACGATCTAGAGGCACGCCTTGTTGGCCAAGATCTTTGGGAGCAGGTGTTTGCTTAGAACGTGACTTAGAACCAAAGTGGATGCTGGGTTTCTTGAGTGCCATTGGTCGATAATAGGGAAAGATAGCCCCGTGGGCGAACTTAGAATCACTGGTTTAAGTGAAGATATGGTGACGCTTTCCAACCTGTCCTGGCGCAAGCCCCTTGAAGATTGGCCTGAAGAAGAAGGCTTAGCTTCGATGCGCGGTATCTCCCGACATATTGTTCGTCTTGTTCGAACAGGCCCGGGGGAGCGCGAAGTTTTTGCGGTCAAAGAGACAGTCCCAGAATTTGCTCAAAAAGAATATGCAATCTTGCGAGAACTAAATAACAAAAGCGCCCCATGTGTTGAACCCGTTGCGATTGTGGAAGACAGGCTGTCAAAGCGCGGGGAACCACTTCCATGTGCTCTGGTTACTCGCTATTTGCCTTACTCACTTCCTTATCGAGTGATCATGAGTAGCAATCCAACTCCCCATGAAATTACAACTATGGCAAATGGCCTTGCATTGCTGCTTGTTAGGTTGCATCTGCTTGGGTTTTGGTGGGGCGATTGCTCGTTGTCTAATACTTTATTTCGCAGAGATGCAAACGAATATGCTGCATATTTAGTAGATGCTGAAACAGGTGAATTCCAAACTCAACTGAGTAATGGTCAGCGCGAACATGATCTTGAAATTGCGCAATTTAATGTTGCTGCAGAGTTAGAAGATCTTGCTTCCTCTGGTGTATTGCATCCCGGAATGGATCCCATCAAAGCTGCCGAAGCTGTTATTAAGCGCTACAGACGTTTGTGGGCGATGCTTAAGGAGCCACAGATATTAGATCCAACCGACCGGCACGCTGTTGAAAAGGCTATGCGCGCTGTACAAGACCTCGGCTTTGCAGTTGAAGAAGTCGAAGTAACACTTGATGGTGAAAAGGGCGCTCTTAAGTTCACGCCTAAACTTGTTGCTGCCGGTTACCACCAGAATCGTTTATGGGAACTTATGGGTATCCATGCCGAAGAATTACAAGCAAAAAGATTGCTTGCATCTTTTGACCGATTCAGAGGTCGTGAGAAGAAACCTCTTCCTCCTATCCAAGATAGCGCTCGACGCTGGATGAGTGAGACTTATCAACGGGTAATGAATATGATTCCAACTGAGCTGCGAGGCTTAGTTGAACCCGCACAGATGTTCCATGAGATCTTGGAACACCGTTGGTATTTAGGTGAGCAACAAGGCAAAGACCCTGGTCTTAGCTTTGCAGCCGAAGATTACATTCGATCGATATTGCCTCATAGAGCAGGAATAGGAGCCAAGCCATGAGCATGCCTCCGCTGCCGAAAGACTTTGGGCGTGCTTTTGATTTGAGTTCACTAAAGAATCCAGCCCCGCATGTGGCAAATGTTGGAATTGCAGTTAATCAAACAAATTTGATGCAAGAAATAATTCCAGAATCAAATAACCAAGTTGTCATTTTGATCTGTTGGTCTCCTAGAAGTCCAGAGTCGCAGAGAGTTCTAGATTCGCTGGGCAAGATGCATGCAGAAGATTCCGCAGCCGAAGGTGGCGCTGGCTGGATACTAGGTAGTGTCAATGTCGATCAAGAGCCTTCGGTAGCAACAGCTCTGCAGGTGCAATCTGTGCCGCTTGCGATTGCTTTGATTCAAGAACAACTAGTGCCGCTCTTTGAAACTGTGCCAACAGATGAGCAACTACGTATGGTCATCAATAAAGTCCTTGCACTTGCATCAGAGCGAGGAATCGGCAAGGCGGCAGGTGAAAATTCTGGCGGTAGCCAAGTTGGGCAACCTATAGAAGAGAAATTAGAACCAGAAGAGCAGGCAGCGCTGACTGCTCTTGAAGCAGGAGACTTTGCAGCAGCAGCAACTTCCTACAAACAATGGCTCCTTCGCTCACCAGGAAACTCACTTGCTTCAGCCGGGCTTGCCCAAGTTGAACTTATGCTTCGCATCCAAGGAGTGGATTTCAACTCAGCGATCTCATCCGCTGATTCTTCTCCTGAAAACATTGAAGCCCAGTTACTTGCAGCAGATGTGCAAATATCCCAGGGTGATTTAGATGGATCCTTTAATAGGTTGATTACACTTGTGAAGAAGACAACGGGAGAGGATCGTAAGAAGGTGCGTGAGCATTTACTTTCACTTTTCACACTTATTGATCCGGAAGATCCCAAGTTGATTCAAGCCCGACAATTACTAGCGAGTGCGCTATTTTGACGACACTCACCGCAAAACTAGAGCAGAGATATCAATGGATGCTTTTTGTTCTCTTTGGTATTGGAATTATGTGCTTGCCTCCGCGTTCTCCAGAGATTGAACATAATCTTGGAGTCGGCAATGGCACGTTTGGAACCCTCGTAAGCCTTGGAGCTATTGGATGCATATTTAGTAATTTATGGGTGGGTCAAATTGCTCATAGGCTGGGCGTGCGCACCATTCTTATTGCAAGTGTCACTTTGATGTATGCGGCAACTGCAACTATTCCCCACATTCATACTCCATGGATTTACGTCCTTGCAGTTATTGCCATTGGGTTTTCTTGGCCAAGCTATCAAATTGGGTTAAATCAACAAGTACTCAAAAGGCAGAACAACACAGCAACTTTGCTTCTACCGAAATTGCATGGGGCCTGGAGTGTTGGGGCACTTACAACCGTTGTCGCAGCCTTTCTTCTGACATCAAAAGTCTCACTTGCTTGGCACATTGATGTTTTAGCCGCACTCGTTTGGTCCTTCACGATCTTCTCTATATATAAACTAAATCCAGTTCTCATAACGGCATCTGATCTTGCAGATGAACCGATAGTTAAAACTAAAGAACTCTTTGCGGGGATGAGAGAGATCAGGCCAGTAATTATTGCTTTGTTGCTTGCCATTTCTATTGAGAGCTCGACTAACGACTGGGCGACGCTTTCATCTCACCAGGAAATTCATGCGAGCAATACGCTGAGCATCATTCCTTACTTGTCATTTATGGTTTCGATGATCATTGGTCGGGTCTCTATCCATCGTCTTGTGAAATTTCGCTCCGAGCGCTACTGGATTCGTTTTGGCTCACTTCTCGGGGGATTGGGATTTGGAATCTGTGTACTTCTTGCGAAATTCCTTTCATCTCATAGTTTTACTGCTGCATTCTCGATAGAGGTATTGGGCTTTTTCCTTGGAGGACTTGGAAGCTCCTTTATGGCTGGACTCTTTATGACCGAGGCAAGCCGCAGGTCACATCTATCTCCGGGAATGGTTGCAGCGCAATTAGGTTTAGCGGTAAACACAATTGGTTTCGTTGTGCGCCTAGCGACAGCGTGGATTGTTCAACTCACATCCATCACTATCGGCTTAATGCTTCCAACTGCTCTGATGCTCTGCCTTTTGTTTTATAAGACTCTCGGTAATGCAGAAGTAACTAGGGATTAACCAGAACCTTCTGTATTGCCTGGATCAGCAGCCTTCACATCGTTAATTTGATACTTCTCGATAGCCTCTTTAACGAGCTTGCTCTTGATCTCACCAAGATCGGCAAGTTGGGCAAGTGCGGCGACGGCAATAGATGGACCATCAACTTTAAAGTGCCGACGCAGTGCACCGCGTGTATCAGAAAGTCCAAAGCCATCTGTTCCAAGAGAATAGAAAGGTTGGCTGACCCAAGGAGCAATTTGGTCTTGAACTGCGCGCATGAAATCACTAACTGCAATGACAGGACC
>JBAWYW010000073.1:0-4145 GCA_037143395.1 Actinomycetes bacterium
GGCGTGTACGTGCCGTAGTACTCCACCATAATCTTTGCAAACATCGCTGGGTGAGCTCGGCCTGTTCTAATTGCGCCAAAATCTTCTTTTGCGATCTCAACAGCTTTCGCCATTTTCTCGTTTGCATCAGAAAGTGTTGAATTTAGATCTGCCATGTTAAATCCTCATCTACCTTAGGAAACGAGCGTTCCGATTGAATCACCGCGTACTGCACGGGCGATATTTCCTTTGTTCTTCAAATCAAAGACAACAATTGGAAGGTGATTCTCCCGGCATAAGCTAAATGCTGCCGCATCTGCAACTGCAAGTGACTTTGCCAGAACATCATCAAAGCTAACCGTGTCATATTTCTTAGCAGAAGGATTCTTACGCGGATCTGAATCATAAACACCGTCAACACCACTCTTGGCGAGCAGTAAAGCTTCTGAACCAATTTCAAGTGCGCGCTGAGCAGCAACTGTGTCAGTTGTGAAAAATGGCATTCCTGCACCTGCTCCAAAAATTACTACACGGCCCTTTTCTAAGTGCCGAATGGAGCGACGTGGAATGTATGGCTCAGCGACTTGCCCCATGGCAATCGCTGTCTGAACGCGTGTTTCAATTCCTTCTTTTTCCAGAAAATCTTGAAGTGCCAAACAGTTCATGACTGTTCCAAGCATTCCCATATAGTCAGCGCGAGCGCGGTCCATGCCACGTTGCTGCAACTCTGCCCCGCGGAAATAGTTTCCTCCGCCAACGACAATTGCTACTTGCACACCGCTTCGCACGACATCTGCAATCTGTCCAGCAATATCGTGAACTACATCAGGATCAACACCAATGCCTTTTTCTCCACCAAAAACTTCACCAGAAAGTTTAAGGAGCACTCTCTTATAACCTTTGCGGGCCATAGTGAGTGCTCCTTATCTCTAATTATTTAACGATGAACGCTGTGCTGAGGTTACTGTCCAACTCGGAAACGGTGAAATGCCGACACGGCAGTTTTTGCCTCATCGAGCACCTGTTGCACGGTCTTCTTGGCATCCTTAGCGAAAGCCTGCTCAAGCAAGCTGACTTCCTTCACAAAACCAGTGATTCGGCCTTCAACGATCTTTGCAATCGCAGCATCTGGCTTACCCTCATTACGGGCAGTCTCTTCTGCGATATGACGCTCACTTGCGATCGCATCAGCGGGAATCGCCTCACGGTTTACATATTGAGGAGCAAATGCAGCGATGTGCTGAGCAATATCTTTACCCGCTTCTGCAGCAGGAGCGCTCATCTGAACAAGCACACCTACTTGTGGTGGCAAATCTGGATTTGTGCGGTGTAGATAGAGCGCAACCGGTGAACCATCAAGAACTGCAATGCGGCGAAGTTCAATCTTCTCCCCCAGCGTTGCATTTCCCTCATCGATGCGTGCCTGAACAGTTAGACCAGATGGCAGCGATGACTCAAGGAACTTAGCGAGATCTGCAATCTTGGCTTGTGCCAAGTGATTGAGAAGCTCATCTGCAAGCTCCTGGAATCGATCACCCTTGGCTACGAAGTCTGTCTCACAATTAAGTTCGAGCATAACTCCGAGGTTGCCCTCTGCCTTTGCAATTACTAGACCATTTGAAGTTGTGCGACCTTCACGCTTGGTGACGCCCTTTAAACCCTTGACGCGAATAATGTCGATCGCCTTTTGGAAATCGCCATCTGCCTCATCAAGTGCCTTCTTGCAATCGAGCATTCCTGCTGCGGTTGCTTCACGAAGGCGCTTTACATCATCAGCTGTGTAAGCCACGAATTATTCTCCCTTTGGTTCGGTTACATCTGCAGCAGGTGCAGTGATTAATTCCTTCTCCCAATCAGCCAATGGCTCATCGGTAGCGGCCGCAGGTGCGACCTTGTCAGCAACTGCAGCGGCAGCTGCAGAGCGTGCGGCAAGACCTGCAACAGCAGCATCTGCGATCACGCGAGTAAGCAAGCCGATTGAACGGATTGCATCATCATTGCCTGGAATCTTGTAATCAACTTCATCAGGATCACAGTTTGTATCAAGGATCGCCACAACTGGAATACCGAGCTTGTGTGCCTCAGCAACAGCGAGGTGCTCCTTCTTTGTGTCTACAACCCAGACTGCACTTGGCAGCTTGGTCATATTACGAATACCTTGCAAGTTCTTGGTGAGCTTCTCGCGCTCGCGGCGAAGTACCAAGAGTTCTTTCTTGGTCAAAACTTGGTCATTCTTAGACTCGAGTTGTTCGAGTTCTTTTAAGCGTTGAATACGCTTGTAAACAGTTGGGAAATTAGTAAGCATTCCGCCAAGCCAACGCTCGGTGACATAAGGCATGCCAACGCGTGCTGATTGTTCAATGATTGGTTGGTGAGCTTGCTTTTTTGTTCCAACAAAAAGGATATGTCCGCCCTTTGCGACGGTGTCCTTAATAAAGTCATAAGCTGAATCAATCAAAGCTAGTGACTGTTGGATATCGATAATGTAGATACCGTTGCGCTCAGCAAAAATGTAGCGCTTCATCTTTGGATTCCAACGACGAGTCTGGTGTCCGAAGTGGACTCCGCTGTCGAGGAGTTCTCGCATTGTTACAACCGCCATGGCGGCACTCTCCTTCATTGCATGCAGTAGCACATGCACTCGGTTGTCGATCTAACAATTTGCTAGATCCCTAGCGTCTGGGCACCGACCTATTTATATAAATAGGACCGAAATGGTTACTGCTTATTGATCTAGCGAACTAGTTCACAAACAGTTAGACGCGTGAAGTCAGATCTGCGGTAAAGCTGATCTGCTGAGGTAAATCTTAACTGAGGTTTGAGGGTGCAAAATCCACGGGCTAAGCGCGGGGATGCGCATCTTTGTACGCCTTTTGAAGGCGTTCTGGGGATACATGGGTGTAGATCTGGGTTGTAGCCAGCGAGGAGTGCCCCAAGATTTCTTGAACGGTTCGAAGATCTGCTCCACCTTCAAGCAGATGTGTCGCAGCTGTATGGCGTAGTCCGTGTGGTCCCATGTGAGAACCAACAGCGCTCATCGCTTCATATACAGCTCCGCGCACAGTACGTTGGTCAATTCTCTTCCCACGGGAGCCAAGGAAGACTGCTGATTCAGACTTATCTGTAACTAAATGCGGGCGAGCATTAGCTAAATAGTTTTGAACTGCTTTCATTGCTGGAATTCCCAGCGGGACAACTCGCTCCTTATTTCCTTTACCTAGTACTTGCAAAGTATTTCGTTCTTGGTCAATAGAGCGAATATCTAGCCCACATAATTCAGAAACGCGTATTCCACTTGCATATAAAACTTCCACCATAGCAAGATCTCTGATTGTCATAGGCGTTGGGTTCTCATCCATCCGCACTTGCATACTCTCGATAACTTTTTGGGTATCAGCAATATCTAATACCTCAGGAAGTGTGCGATGTGGTTTTGGAATAGCCAGCTGCGCACCTAAATCACTTGGTATCCAGCCCTGACTTGCAGCCCAATATGTGAAAGCACGAATAGAGACGATTCGCCTGGCCATAGTCGCCCTGGATGCACCCGTGCTCTGTAAATTGGCGAGCCATGAGCGGATATGTGTGAGTTCAAGCTTTGAAAATTCAGTTATTCCAAGTAAATCCATATGTTTAAGAAAAGAATCAAGATCACTCACATAACCTTTGATTGAGTTATCAGCAAGATTTCTGACTAATGCCAAATGCTCTTCATATTTAGCAATTAATTCAGCGGTCATGTTAATTCTCTGGCTTGCGCCCTTGACGGAGCAGACCGTAAGTAACCGCATCTTCGAGCGCCATGGCTGATGCCGCAATAACGTTCTCGTGAACACCAATGGTGTTCCATGATCCATCGCCATCACTGGTTTCAACAAGAACTCGAGTGATAGCGCCGGTTCCAAGGCGTCCTTCCAAAATACGAACTTTGTAGTCTGTCAGCTCTAACTTTTCGAGCTCTGGGTAGAACTTCTTTAGACCAGAACGAAGAGCGGTATCAATCGCATTAACTGGACCATTACCACTACCTGTTGTAACGATAGTTTCACCGTGGGCTTTAAGAGTAACTGTTGCATGTGAAGTGACCGCGCCGGCTACATCACCATCCACGGTTGTCTTCCAGTCTTGAATTGTGAAAAATTCTGCCTTCTTTCCAGCAATTTCCT
>JBAWYW010000074.1:0-4104 GCA_037143395.1 Actinomycetes bacterium
GCAAGCATTGTTGGCGCAACTACTTGGGCAAAGCGCAGAACTTCGTTATAAAAAGTTTTCCACGCCGCGAATTCAGCAGGAGAACCTGTGAGAGCAGCAAAGCTCTCCTCGGTTTGTGCGTTCCAATCACTAGAAACAAACAAGCCACCTTCAACTTCTGGTGTGTAAGAAGAGACATCTCGCCCAAGTGTTTCAAAGGAAAGCTCTAAATCATCAATGATTTTCTGAGGCAAGAGTGAAACTAGATAGGAGTAACGAGAAAGTCGTGCCTGGTACTCAGGAAACACTTGTTGGGAGACTGTTGCACCGCCGAGTGAATCTTCTTTCTCAAGGATCAGAACGCTCTTGCCTGCCTTGGCTAAGTAACAAGCAGCAACGAGGCCGTTATGTCCGCCGCCAACAATGACGACGTCATAGGAGGCGCTCATAACCTAAGTATTGCCCTCTGAGAGAGAAAGCAAAAGGACCCAAGAAATAAATCTTGGGTCCTTATGTAGAACACCTCACCGACTACGGGAGGTTCAGACTACTCCTTTTGCAGCGAATCGCTAGTAAAAAAGGAAAGAGGCCCAGGAAATAAATCCCGGACCTCTTATAGAACGCCCCCTTGACTAGGAATTGCACTCTACTCCACAAGTAATAGTTATTCACATTTAAAACTCTAAAAAGTTTTTAAGACTTTCAATCCACATAAGTTCTGCACTACGCCTCTGTAGCTCAATGGATAGAGCACCCCCTTGACTAGGAGGGAGGTTGTGGGTTCGACTCCCACCAGGGGCAGATATGCGGAGTAACTCGGTTACTAGTCACAACCGAGTTATTTCTACATTTCTCTTTGCACTATGTAATACTCTTCTTATGAACAATATGGGCGACGTCATTAGAGATGCTTTTAGCAAATACGCTCAATTTCAGGGCCGTATGACCAGACGCGATTACTGGCAGTGGTGGCTCTTTACACTCATTACCTATATTGCCGCAGGCATATTAGATGGCGCTGTCTCTCAGAACAGCTCACTTGTATCTGGCCTTGCGATACTTATACTTTTTGTTCCTTCGATTACAACACAAGTTCGCCGTCTGCATGATGTGGGCAAGCGCGGCTGGTGGATGCTCATTCCTTTTGCAAACCTTTACTTCTATGTCCAACCATCAGAAGGCGATAACCGTTTCGGTCCTGCCCCGCGTCAATAAACGTATCGGCAGGTTTAGCGCTCTGACTTATGGCGATCAGCCATAGTGTCCATCAATGCAAAGAGAACTCCTGAGATCACAAAGGTCATGTGGATTCCTATGCGCCATCCTTCACGCTTGGCATCAAAGGTGCCCTCTCTCATAAAGTCTTTAAGTAGCTCAATGACTGAAATAGCGACGAGTGAGCCAATTAACTTAATCTTGAGTCCGCTGTAATCAACATGCCCCATCCAATGAGGGCGATCCTTGGCTCCTTCTGCAACGCCAATCTTTGAAACAAAGTTTTCATATCCTGCAAAGAGAACAATGATGATCAAGTTACCCAGCAAGACTGTGTCTAATAGCTCGAGCACCTGCAAGGTGATCTCACCAGGTGTCAGTGAGCTGATGTTGCTGAGCATGTGCCAGAAGGTATGGAAGAAGCGATAAAGAATAGGCAAGAGCGCAGCTAGAAGACCCAAATACAAGGGCGCAAGTAACCAACGGCCAGCGAAGATCATTCTTTCCAACAAGAGCTCTAACTTATTCATTGTTCCTCCTTGGGCTCAGCATTATGGTACCGATCAGTGAGCGTTTAGAACTGCCAACACGAGTGTGTGATCAAGTGCTTACACTTAGGTATGCGCAACAAAGCCCTATTTTTCATTCTGTTAAGTGCAACCAGCCTGATTGCATTGCCCGCCACTCAGGCGGCAAGCGCGCTTCCTTTTCCAATCTTCTCTGCCTCCTACACAGCAGGCTTAAGCGTGCACGAGATGGGCTTAAGTAATGGAAGTGAATGCCCTGATAATGCAAAGCAGTATTACTACCTAGCGGGCAAGGGAAGTTTTTCAAATAGCCTTCCTGGTTTAAATATCTTTGAGAAGCTCAGCGGCACATGTTCTTCATCCTCTGGATTTAATAAGAAGATTGGCACAGTCTTGATTCACGGCAATAGCGCTGAGATCTGGAGCAACTGCGCGGGTGTTAAGCGCTGTGACACACAGACCATCATCCATAACGGAGGTCTGATTCGCTGGGTGGCAACAAAGTCTGGAAAGAAGGTTGCGCTCGCTGTTACCGGATATAACCTAAGTTTCGGGGCCTTGCTTAAAGTCGCCAATGGTCTCGGGTAAAAAAGATTATTTACCCCTCACCAGTGCCTAAATGAGCAGGGTAGTGAACCCGTGAAAATTCAAAAGGCTTCTTTTTCCTGGATGGTTACACTTACTTCATTAAGTGAGAGAGCAAAATAAGGAGCTTGTGTGGCTGAGAGTTTAAGCGTGATTCGTGTTGGGCTGCTGGCCTATGGAGCTATCGGTGATCAACACAACCAAGCAGTCAATTCAACTCCGGGTCTAAAGCTCACCGCAGTGGCTGATACAAATCCTGATCGCTTGGCAGCAGCAAAAGAGATTGCTCCTGACATCACTACCTTTACTGATTCAACCGCAATGTTGGATTCAGGCTTATGTGATCTGGTTGTTATCTCAACTCCTCCCAACAGTCATTACTCGTGGGCGAAAGAATCTTTGAACCGCGGACTTCATGTCATTCTAGAAAAGCCAATGGCGCTCACCGTGGAGCAATGCGATGAACTCATTGCGCTTGCAGAATCCAAAGGACTTCTTCTGGTTGTCTATCAAAATCGCCGCTATGACGCAGATTTCATCACCATGAAAAAACTCATCGATGATGGGGCAATTGGCAAGGTCTTCTCCTATGAGAGCTTTGTTGGTGGTTACTCCGAGCCATGTTCGTTTTGGCACTCAGATGTTGAAGTTTCAGGAGGGGCAATATTTGATTGGGGCAGCCACTTTATTGATCAGATATTGGAGATCATTCCTGATCAAGTCGATGTAGTAAGTGGAATCAATCAAAAGCGCGTCTGGAACCACATTACAAATGCAGATCATGCCGATGTTGGCATCATCTTCAAAAATGGAGTTCGAGCAACCTTCACACATTCAGATCTTGCCGCTGCGCGTAAGCCAAAATTTTATGTTCTTGGCACAACGGGAACGATTGTTGGAAATTGGGATCCAGCCGGGGGCCAAACGCCAGCTGATCTGCCTGCAATCTTGACCCTTCACCGAGCCGATGGAACGAGTGAAACAATTAAGCATTTACCCCTGACTCCTTATGCATTCCATCAATCTGTAGTTGCTTACTTAAGCGCGGGAACTCCAATGAGTGTGACTAGTACACAATCTCGTGATGTGGTGGCAATTATGCAGGCAGCAGAAGAATCTGCACTTGCCAACGGACATCCTGTGAAACCGGCGCTTCTTCGTTGAAAGACACACGCTGGGGCTTGATTGGTGCTGGTTGGATTGCAACCAAAGCAATTGCGCCAGCGATGCACAGCGCGAATAACACAATAGTTCAAGCAGTAGCTAGCCGTGATCCACAGCGCGCCCGTGCTCTTAATCCTCATACTGTTTATGAAAGTTATGAAGCGTTAATTAACGATCCTTTAGTTGACGCGGTCTATATCTCTCTTCCTAACCACCTACATAGTCACTGGGCTATTAAGGCGCTAACAGCAGGCAAGCACGTCTTATGTGAGAAGCCTTTTGCAATGAACCCTGCGCAAGTCCAAGAGATGGTGCAAGCGGCTAAAAACTCTGATCGTCTGTTGGTTGAGGCGGTATGGGCGCAGTGGCATCCACGAATGAGAAGACTCGTGGAATACGCGCATTCAGCAGAGATGGGCGAAGTTACCTCTATCGAAGCGTCTTTTACTTTCCCAGCAACGTTGGATGGAAATTACCGACTCTCACCAGAGATGGGAGGCGGGGCGTTATTTGATGTTGGTGTGTATCCACTCCACGCAATAGCCGCCATCCTTGCCGATAGAGACGATGCGGCAATTGAAAGCTATGAAGTAAACCGTGGCCCAACAGGTATTGATCTAACAAGTAGATGGCG
>JBAWYW010000075.1:0-4028 GCA_037143395.1 Actinomycetes bacterium
CGGCAATCAGTGTGTGGCATAACTAGAACACGATTAACACCAAGCAGGTGTGTTGCAAGAACAAGTGTGCGAAGTACGTCCTCTGTTACACGCGCTCCAGCATTACGAAGGATCTTTGCATCTCCCGCGCTCATGCCGACAATACGCAGGGGATCAATACGTGAATCCATACAAGTAACAATTGCTAAACCTTTTACAGCAGTGCCAGTGAGATTTTTAGAGGTGAATTTTGAAACAAACTCCTTATTGGCCGCAAGCAAGTCATCAAACCTATCCATTAGCGCTCCCTTCAGGAATCCGTTCATTTGCAATGTATATGCCCACTAAGACAATAACTGCTCCTATAAGTTGAATAGTAGTAAATTTTTCATGAAGAAGTATCCAACCGAAAACACCGGCGAGTATTGGCTCAAACATTCCGATCACACTAGCCGTAGTTGCAGACAATCGTTTGATTCCAATAATTACTGACAAGTAAGGAACCAGAGTGCCCATAATGCAGACCCAAAGAATTAGAAGCCACCCCGGCAGTTGATGACCAGAGAATTGTCCGTTAAGCGTGATGTTTTGGGTGAATATGTGCCAAGGAAAATTCCAAATGGGTTGAATAATTAAATAGAGAAGTGTTGTAACAGCAAAACCCCATGTTGTGAGTGTGTCGCCACTTCTCTGATGACCGATTGTCCTTGCTAATAGAAAATAAGCCGCAAGTGAAAAGGCATCAACAAATGCTGCGATAACGCCAATGCCATTGAGTGTGAGGCCTTGCCATACCTGTGCAACAAGAATTAATCCAGAGAATCCAAATGCAAGGCCTATCCAGACTGTGTTAGAGACTTTCTCTTTGCGGACAAAGCGTAAATAAAATGCAATCCAAAACGGGGCAGTAAATTCAATGATCAGCGCAATCGAAACGTGTAATTTTGAAATAGCGAGGAAATAGAAGCTCTGCACGGAAGCGATCCCAAATACACCAAATGGAATAAGCATCTTGAGTTCGCTGACGTTAGTTCTTAATTCGGAGAGTCGGCCCCGAGCTAGAAGCCAGATAAGCATTGCTATGAAACCACCCGTTGATCTCACTTGGGTTAATCGCCAAGGAGTCAGACCCGCCTCCATGAGCCACTTACTGACGATCCCATTGAATGAAAAGCAGAGGGCTCCAAAAATGAGCAACAGATAAGCACCACGACGGTTCACGGCATGAAACCTACCCTGTGGCTGGGCTGATAGGGTTTTGACCGTGCTACTAAGTGATCGCGATATCGCGCTAGAAGTTAAAGCAGGCCGAGTTAAGGTCGAACCGTTTACGGACGCAATGATTCAACCTTCCAGTGTCGATGTTCGCCTGGATAGATTTTTCCGCGTATTTGAAAACCATAAGTATTCAGTCATTGATCCATCTATTGAACAGTCGGATCTGACTCGTGAAGTAGCAGTCAATGACGATGAATTTTTTATTCTCCACCCAGGAGAGTTTGTGCTTGCCAGCACTTTCGAAGTGATCACCCTGCCTGATGACATTGCCGGTCGCCTTGAAGGAAAGTCATCACTTGGTCGTCTTGGTCTATTAACTCACTCAACTGCAGGTTTTATTGATCCTGGTTTTTCTGGGCACATCACCCTTGAGCTATCTAACGTTGCCAACCTTCCAGTTAAGTTGTTCCCAGGAATGAAGATCGGACAGCTTTGTCTCATCAAACTCTCATCTCCCGCTGAGCATCCTTACGGTTCCGCGCTCTATGGTTCTAGATACCAAGGCCAGCGTGGGCCAACCCCAAGCAAGTCTTGGCTCAATTTCCATAAATCAAAAACGCAATAGAATTACATCCAGTCACTTTGCGTTACTAGTAACGGAGTAAAAATAGATGAATTCAATTATTACAGGCGTCATTGCTATAGCGATTCTTGCATTTATTGGCATCGTTCCGCGGAACAAACTTATTCGTTTGAACGTATCTGTTGATGAGGCATGGGCTCAGATCGAAGTTCAACTTAAGCGCCGTTCAGATTTAATTCCTAATTTAGTAGAAACCGTTAAGGGTTATGCAGCTCATGAGAGCAAGACATTCCAGGCGATTGTTGATGCAAGAGCGAAGTCAACAAGTGCAACCACTGTTGCAGATGTTGCAGCAGCGGATGGCGAGATGAGCAAGGCGCTTCGCGGCCTGCTTGCGGTCACTGAAAATTACCCAGATTTAAAGGCATCATCAAACTTTTTGGCCCTCCAAGAAGAACTTTCATCAACTGAAAACAAAGTTTCATTTGCGCGTCAGTTTTATAACGACAATGTTCGTGGTCTAAACACCGCAATTAAAACCTTTCCAACAAATATGTTTGTAAACGCGGCAAAAGTGAAAGAGCGCCCATTTTATGAAATTGAAGATCCACAAGATCGTAAGGCGCCGCAGGTAAAGTTCTAAGTATGGATTTTCGTCAGCTTCAAAGCGCTAACAAACGTAAGAGTGGGGAACTGCTCTTTGGCATGGGACTTTTAGTTGGCCTTGTTGCATGGGCGCTTCTAACTTACTTTGGAAAGACTGGAATCGGTGTTGTCCCATTCGCAGTTGGTATTGCTCTTATTTCTGTGTGGGGTTCCTATTGGGCGTCAGACAAGATTGTGATGACCATGACTGGCGCAAAAATTATTCAAGAGTCTGATAACAAACAACTCTATGGCTTGGTCTCTGAAATATGTATTGCAAGTGGTCTTCCTATGCCCAAGGTTGCAATTGTTGAAGATAGCGCACCCAATGCATTTGCAACGGGGCGAAATCCAGAGCACTCCGTCATTGCCTTTACAACGGGGATATTAAGTGCAATGGACCGTGAAGAACTGCAAGGCGTGACGGCACACGAGCTCGCTCACGTTGCTAATCGCGACACCTTAGTTTCAGCTGTTGCTGCAACGACCGCGGGAGCCATTGCGATCCTTACTGACTTCCTCATGCGAATGATGATTTTTGGTGGCGGGGGTCGTAGAGATGACAATGACAACAATCAGAATCCAATCGCCATCGTTGTTTCTATTGTCGTCTTGATTCTTGCGCCCATTGCAGCGCTCTTACTTCGTCTTGCTATTTCTAGAAAGCGTGAGGCACTTGCTGATGTCACAGCAGTTGAATTCACTCGAAATCCTGCAGGTCTCAGGCGCGCCCTTGAAGTACTGCAAAGAGATAGCACTGTCGTTCACCAACGCTCTACAGCGGTAGCGCATATCTGGATTGAGTCGCCTCTAGATTCAAGTGCAACATCAAAATTGTTCTCAACGCATCCGCCTTTAGAGGAACGCATTGCAACGCTGCGAGCGATGGAATGAGGCATCTGAAGAAAATCTTTATTGCTCTTACTTTTTTTCTAAGTTTAGGAGTAACAACTGCTTTTGCTTCACCTTCAACTCCACCGCTTACAGGTCATGCGGCTAAAGCAGGAGGCACCGTCCTTGATGCCCCGATTCCCACCAGTGTTTTAAATATTCCGCTTCAAGATGTCAACGGCAAGACATTTACACTGGGTAGTCTTAAAGGCAAAACAGTTGTTCTGACAGACTTTCTTACAAGCTGCCCAGATATTTGCCCGATGACTTCGGTAAATATGCGCCAAATCGGTACAGCAATCGCAAAGGCAAAACTTTCAGACAAAGTTGTTTCTCTTGCTGTATCTGTAGATGGAAAGAGAGATTCGGTTTCACGGATTAGCGCCTATCAGAAAATGTTTAGTGACAATAGTTGGAGTATCGGAACTGGTACGCCGAGTAATTTGGCTTCCTTATGGAAGTTCTTTGGTGTTTTCACAAAGATTGATGCGCCCACTAAAGGTCTTTTAGATTGGCAGACAGGAAAACAAAGCGCATACGATGTTCAGCACGCTGATGTGATTGCGATAATCGGACCGGATTCCCATTGGCGCTGGCTTGATTTGGGAAACCCTGAAGTTCAAAACCCAAAATCACCTAATTTAATGCCTATGAAACTTATGAATTATTTAACAGAAGAAGGAAAAGTTAATTTATTTAAACCTGAACAACC
>JBAWYW010000076.1:0-4021 GCA_037143395.1 Actinomycetes bacterium
GTTGGCTTCACTCCAACTGTTCCAGTAACCGCTGCAGGTTGGCGAATTGATCCACCTGTATCAGTTCCAATAGCAAGCGGTGCTTCAAATGAAGCAAGGGCAGCGGCAGAACCTCCACCAGAACCACCAGGAATGCGAGTCAGATCCCAAGGATTATGTGTTGGACCATATGCAGAATTTTCTGTTGAAGAACCCATGGCAAATTCATCCATGTTTGTCTTGCCTAAAATTACAACTCCAGATTGCTTGAGTTTTGCAACAACTGTGGAGTCGTACGGAGGGCGCCAACCTTCTAACATTTTTGAACCACATGTCGTTGGCACGCCTTTTTGTGCTAAAACATCTTTGAGAGCAAGTGGGACACCAGCTAAGGCTGAGAGTTTCTCTCCACTTTTGCGCTTTGCATCTACATCACGTGCCTGTGCAAGAGCATTTTCCCTATCCACGTGCAAGAAGGCATGTACCTTCGAATCAACTTTTTCAATTTGGGTTAAGTGCGCTTCTGTCAGTTCAACTGAAGTAATAGAACCTGTGCTAAGTGCCTCTGACATCTGAGCCGCTGTTGAGTGAATATTTGTCATTCTTCACCAAGAATCTGCGGAACTTTAAAACGGTGATCAACCTTTGCAGGTGCGCCGGATAGCGCCTCATCTGATGTCAGGCTTGGTCTCACAAGATCTTCACGAGTGACATTTGTTAGTGGAAGAGGATGAGAGGTTGGAGAAACATCTGCTTGAGCGACTTCTTGAACGCTAGCAACTGCAACCAAAATAGAATCTAACTGGGTCGCAAGATGGTCAAGCTCTGAATCACTCATTTCGATTCGAGCTAATCGTGCTAGGTGCGCAACTTCATCGCGCGAGATGCCGGCCATATTCCAACCTTATCTGACTTGTCTTGATGGATGAATTCAGTGCTTAGCGTGAAAAATTGTTCCCAAATCCTCGCCCTTTAAGGTTCGGGCAAGATTGGGTAGCGATGTGAGCAACATTGTTATTCCAGAATCAGTCGCAATCTTTGCGGCCTCAATCTTGGTAACCATTCCGCCACTTCCAACACCCGAGGTGCCAACGCCACCAATTTCAATATCGCCCAGATGAGATGCGTCTTGAACTTCTGAAATTCGGGTTGAACCAGGCTCGTGTGGGGGCACGTTATACAAACCGTCCACATCGGTTACGAGTGCAAGCAAATCAGCTTCAATTAAACCTGCGACAAATGCTGAAAGTCGATCGTTATCACCCATCCGAATTTCTTGAACGCCAACTGAGTCGTTTTCATTGATAATTGGGACAACACCCATTTCAAGTAGCTTGTTTAAAGTGTGCTTAGCATTCTCTGAATGTGACTCTCGCTCAACATCTTCAATTGTTAGCAACACCTGAGAAGCAATGAGCTTATGCGTTGCAAACGCCCGGCTATAGCTGGCAATTAAAAGTCCTTGGCCGACAGAGGCAACCGCTTGTTGGGTAACAAGATCGGTAGGACGGGTTGAAAGTTTAAGAGGTGATAAGCCAGCTGCAATAGCACCCGATGAAACAAGTACTACCTCTTTTCCAAGATCACGTAACGAGGCGACTACATCAACAATATTTTTAACGGCAGTCTCATCAAGTTCATGACCCGCGCTACCCGTTAGAGTAGAGGAGCCAATTTTAATGACAACGCGCTTTGCTTGAACTACGGCATCACGGCTCATTTCTCTCCCCCTTTTTGCGCACTCACTCTTGGATCGCGTGGATTTTCCACGTTGTATTCCCATTGCATTGAAATCTCATCTTCACTGAGTTCATTTACATCATCTTCAATGTAACGACCTGCCCATGGAGATTCCAAGCGAAGATCTTCACCGCGTGGACCAGCAAGTAATTCAGCGCCCGCTTCAATAGATGGCTCCCAGTCAAAGATAACTGCAGCATCACCTGTGCCGATGCGAACTTCAGATTGAGGCTTTGCGCCCTTCTTGAAGAGCTCTCGCTCAACACCAAGTGCTGCAAGGCGATCTGCTAAATAGCCAACCGCTTCAGAGTTTCCAAAATCAGTTTGGCGAACAAAACGCTCAGGCTTTTGCCCAACGACGGTAAATGAACCATCTTCATTAGCGGTGACTTTAAACCCTGAGTCATTCACAGCAGGTGGGCGCAAGACAATGCGAGTCTTCTCTTCTTTTGCTTGATTGCGGCGCTGCTCTTGAATAATTCGTGCCATCGCATAATTTAATTCATTCAAACCAATGTGTGAGGCTGCAGAGATTTGGAATACCTCATAGCCCCGCTCCCGAAAAATAGGCTCGACCATATCTGCCATGGTTTTAGCATCAGGTAAGTCGATTTTATTTAGCGCAATGATGCGTGGTCGCTCAGATAAACCGCCGTAATGAGCCAGTTCTGCTTCAATAATGTCAAAGTCTTTTACAGGATCGCGATCTGTTTCTAAAGTTCCACAGTCCAATACATGCACGAGGGCAGCGCAACGTTCAACGTGGCGGAGAAATTCAAGCCCTAAGCCTTTACCTTCTGATGCACCTGGAATTAACCCTGGAACATCTGCAACGGTAAAACGTGTGTCTCCTGCCTGCACAACACCCAAGTTTGGAGCGAGCGTTGTAAATGGATAGTCAGCAATTTTTGGGCGAGCGGCAGAAATTGATGCAATCAGCGATGACTTTCCAGCGCTTGGAAATCCAATAAGGCCAATATCTGCAACGCTCTTTAGTTCAAGAATAAGTGTGCGCTCTTCACCTGGCTCACCTTTAAGTGCAAAACCAGGAGCTCTACGTTTGCGTGAAGCTAAACCAGAATTTCCAAGGCCTCCACTTCCACCTTGTGCGGCAACAAATCGAGTTCCAACACCAATGAGATCTGCAAGAACATTTCCAGCAGCATCTTTAACAACCGTTCCATTAGGAACTGAAAGGATGAGGTCTCCACCTTCACCGCCATTGCAATAGTCGCCATAGCCTGGACGGCCACCTGTTGCTTTGCGATGTGGAGAGTGGTGAAAATCAAGAAGTGTGGTCACTCCACTATCAACAACAAGAATGATGTCTCCACCACGCCCACCATTACCACCATCAGGGCCCCCAAGTGGGACAAACTTTTCACGGTGAATAGAGACGCAACCATCTCCACCTGAACCCGCAGCAGCATGGAGAGTTACGCGATCAACAAAACTTGCCATCACTTACTCCTTTCCATCTCTGCTAAAACTCTTTCAATAAAAAAGCGGGCCCGCAGTACGCGGACCCGCCAAAAAAATTCCGCGTATTAAGCGACAGGTACAGGAACGATATTCACAACCTTGCGGCCACGAGCCTTGCCGAATTCAACAGCTCCGCTTGCTAGAGCAAATAGTGTGTCGTCTTTACCAATACCAACGTTACGTCCTGGGTGGAAAACTGTTCCGCGCTGGCGAACCAAGATTTCACCGCTCTTTACAACCTGACCACCAAAACGCTTGATGCCAAGGTACTGAGCATTTGAATCGCGACCGTTACGAGTCGAGGAGACACCTTTTTTACTTGCCATTTATTCGCCTCCTACCTATTACTTGTTAATCGCGGTGATCTTCACGCGCGTAAGTTGGGAACGGAAACCTGAACGACGGCGATAGCCAGTCTTGTTCTTGTAGCGAAGGATGTCGATCTTTGGACCCTTAGTCTCTTCAACAATTTCTCCAGTGACCTTTGTGGCAGCTAGTGCCTTTGGATCAGTTGTAACTGTTGCGCCATCAACAAGAAGGAGTGCAGCAAAATTTACTGACGCACCAATTTTTGCATCGATGCGATCAACGGTAATTGTGTCGCCAACAGCAACCTTTTCTTGACGGCCGCCTGCTTTAACAATCGCGTACACGGTGGTGCTCCTTAATATTTACGGGCCATTTTGGCCAGAGGCTAAGGGTACGGATTCGCCCCCTATCGGGTCAAACTGGGGTGATTACCCCTGTGCTCACTGCCCTACGACGCTTGCGCGTTGCTGGCTTCTTGGGCTCATCGACCTCATCTGAACTCTCAGATTGG
>JBAWYW010000077.1:0-3902 GCA_037143395.1 Actinomycetes bacterium
ATCGCCCTGGAATGGCTATTACAGTAGACCGAAGTACATTAGACAGGATGCCGGACAAAGGCGTTGCAGTTTTGCAGCGCGTCGCCCTGCTTATGAAAATTTCATATGGAGATTTATGGATTAGCACCCGTCTTTGTGGTGAACTACCAATTGGTCAAAGAACCGGATGCTGGAACGGGACACGCTTTCAACCGATACCAGTAACGAAAGAAGCAACACAGGAGCAAGCACTAAAAATTCTTGAAAATTCAGATACTTATCCCGGGATTAATGCTGCTCCAGTCCCAATTCGCAGTTACCCATCACTTGCGGGGGAAAATGCTGTGCACGTCCTTGGATATGTCGGCTCTGTAACAGCTGCAGATTTAGCAGATACGACCAAGCAAGTTTATTTGAGTCAAACTATTGGTAAAAGTGGCCTTGAGTATCAATACAATAAGTATCTACAGGGAGTACCTGGTATTAAAAAATTTATTGTAGATCGCACAGAAAATGTAACTCACATTTCTCAGAATACAATATCTATTCCAGGAAATAATTTGATTACAAATATCAATGCGAAACTACAGGCTGCAACTGAGAAAGCACTTGCCAGCAGTGTTCAAAGTGCACGCTCCCAGGGAAACAGAGCAGACTCTGGTGCGGCAATCGTTATGGATGTAAAAAATGGCCATATTCTTGCACTCGCCTCTTATCCAACATTTGATCCAAACATGTGGCAAAAAGGTTTAACAGTTGCCCAGGCAAAGGCGCTCTTTAGTGAATCAACCGGTGTGCCAGCACTGTCCAGAGCTACTGATGGTCAATACGCCCCAGCATCTACCTTCAAAGTCGTATCTGTCGCATCGGCGGCGCAGGCTGGATATGACTTAAACGCAAACTATAAGTGCCCGTACTCATTGAAGATTGGTAATCAAGATTTCCACAATGATGATACGAAAGTTCAAGGAACTCTGTCGCTTAAGAATGCCATTGCAGTTTCTTGTGACACAATTTGGTATCAAATTGGGTACGACCAATGGCTAAAGGATGGAGGGCTTCGTCCAAAAAGTAATCCGAACGACTACTTCTTCAATACAGCAGCAGGTTTTCGCATGGGCCAGAAAACAGGAATCGACCTGCCATCAGAAGCATCAGGCCGTTTACCTGATCGTGCTTGGAAGCAGGCTTACTACGATTCAAATAAAAACTTTTATTGCAATTACCAGAGTAGAGCCCGTAAGGCTGATCTGACTCCATTTCTAATCGCTGTTGCGAAGCAAAACTGTACTGATGGCTACATAGTCCGCGCTGGTGATGCTGTGAACTTTTCTATTGGGCAGGGTGATGGCCTTATGACGCCGCTACAAATGACTCAGATGTATGCAGCAATTGCTAATGGTGGGACGTTATATAAGCCAGAAGTTGCACGTGCAATTGTGAAGCCAGATGGAAAAATTGTGAAAGAGTTCAAACCTTCAATAAGTGGGACTCTTCCAACTTCTCCAAGCACCATCTCCTTTTTGCATGATGCACTTCGGCAAGTAACTCTTACTGGTACTGCTGCGTCCGTCTTTGGAGGTTTCCCAGTAGCTGTTAGTGGAAAAACGGGAACAGGCCAAGTCCAGGGAAGAAATACAAACGGTAGCGCTAAAGATCCAACATCTTGGTTTGCATCTTTTGCGCCAAGTGCAGCTCCCCAATACGCAGTTGTCATGATGGTAAGCCAGGGTGGATATGGTGCTTCTACATCTGCGGTTGGCGTTAAAGCCATCTACTCTGCTTTGTTTGGTTTAGGTGGGGGAGGCGCAAACTCAAAGGGTGGAATATTTCCTAATGGAGCGCCGCCGACCACTATTCCAAAAGTTGATCTAAAAACCGATATCGTAGTTAAACCATGATTTGGATAAATAAATGTCACTGATGAGGCCGCGTTCACGCCGCAATAGGATCATAAGTAATGTCTCAAGTTATGACCGGATATTAACTGTTTCAGTTGTCTCACTTCTCGTCATTGGAACAATTCTCGTATGGGCAGCGACGCGCTCATGGTTTGCATCTCAAGGATTAGATCCTCAATATTATGTAAAACGTCATGTCATTAATATCGTGATTGGTGCAGCTCTTGCCTATGGCGTAACTCTTATTGACTACAGATTGATCCGTGCGTACACACCAATTTTGTGGATTCTCGGAGTACTGGGCTTAATTGCAGTTGCGATTCCAGGAGTAGGAAGTACTGTGCATGGATCTCGTGCATGGATTTCACTCCCTGGTGGTTTTCAGATTCAACCAGCAGAGCTAGCAAAAATTTCAATTATTTTGGGAATCTCGCTCTTGCTATCAGAGGGTCGAGACGCTGATTCAAATCCAAATGATTTAGATGTTGTTAAGGCGCTTGCACTCGCTGGAATTCCAATGCTTGTTATTCTCTTACAACCAGATTTTGGCACATTTATTATTATTGGAGCAGCAATTATTGTCATGATTGCTGTATCTGGTGCACCCACAAGATGGGTTGCAGGACTCCTAATTATTGCAGTGCTTGGTGTTTTTGGTGCGGCCAAGACAGGAGTTATGAGCCAATACCAAGTTAAGCGCCTCCAATCTTTTGTTGACCCAACATCTGATCCCCAACAAAGTGGATACCAACTTCGTCAATCAAGAATAACAATTGGATCGGGTGGTTTTATTGGGCGAGGCCTATTCAATGGTCCACAAACAAATGGTCGCTTTGTGCCTGAGCAGCAGACAGACTTTATTTTTACTGTTGCGGGTGAAGAGACTGGATTTCTTGGATCTGGACTTATCCTTATTTTGTACGGACTTTTCTTTTGGCGAGCATTCGCGATTGCCAAGCGAACTAATGATTTATTTGGGCGACTGGTTTGCGTTGGAGTAATTGCGTGGCTTGTCTTTCAAATGTTTGAAAATATTGGAATGACGATGGGGCTAATGCCAATGACTGGAGTGCCGTTACCTTTCATCTCTTATGGAGGGTCAAGCATGTTCGCGACCTTGGTCGGCTTCGGGCTACTCCAAAATGTGCATGTGAGATCTCGATAAGGACTTATTTATAGCTATTACGCGTTGTTTCATGGCGAATTGGTAATTTGCCCATCATCTGCGATACTTATGGCTAAGGATTCAGCGCGATATACCCGCCGCGAAGCCGACAGTTTTTGTAGTGAAGAACGAATAAGAAGAAGTACCCAAACGAGTTTTATGTAGAAGAGGATTTTTTATGGCGCCTGAGCCAAAGAAAGCGCGTAAGCGCGCGAGTAAACCAGTTAAGAAAGATACAACTTCAGCTAGTGCAATTGATTCCGAAGAAGTAGTCGAAAAATCTTCAAAGCGCGCAGCCAAGAAGAGCGTTGCAGAGATTCCAACAGAGCAAGCAGCGCCTTCGCGAGCAAAAAAGGCAAGCGCACCTGTTCCTGTTCCCCTTTTTCAGGAAGCACCTGTTTCAGCACTACCAAAGAAGAGTGCTGGAAAGAAGGTAGCCGCTGTAGTTGATGATGAATCATCTGAAGATAGTGATAGTAATAATCAACGTCGCCGCCGTCGTCGTGGTGGCCGAGGTCGCCGTAAATCTGGCGCCGCAGGTAGTGAAGAAAATTCAAGCACTCTTGGTGATGATGGCGAAGAGTTAGATTCTGAGTCATTAGATGCAGATGGGTCAGATGAAAGTGGTGACGGAACAACACACCGCCGCCGTCGTCGTCGACGCGCAAAGGGTGAAGGTGTCACTCCAGGTGAAACTATTGAAGAAGATGGTGTTGTCACAGTAGTTAAGGTTCGTGAGCCTCGCTCAGAACAAACAACCCGTCCAGGCCGTAATAACCGTGATCGTGGTTCACGTGATCGTCGTGATCGTCGTGATCGTCGTGATCGTGACGACAGAGGACCCCGCGATTTCACGC
>JBAWYW010000078.1:0-3901 GCA_037143395.1 Actinomycetes bacterium
GTTATTGCTGCCGTCAGTATCAGTGGTCCGATAGAGCGCCTTGGCCGCCAGCCAGGTCGTATTCACGCAGCAGCAGTTGTTGCAACAGCTGCGCGACTTACAGAACATTTAGCAAAGAGCTAGTAACGAGCTACTTCAATACCTAGCTCTTGTAACACACGACCAATTACAGGAAAACTAAATCCTTTGCGCTGTAGTAGCGATTGAATTCTGCGAACTTGTACCTCTGGTTCAAGGCGTGACATCGTGGAGTACTTACGCATGGCAAGTCCAAATGCAGTGCGATATTCACTCTCATCATCAATGCCTTCAAGAGCAGCATCAATACTGTTTTGATCTACACCTTTACCGCGCAACTCCCCCGCAATAATTCGCTTTGAAAGTTTCTTAGCGTTATGGCGAGATTGAGTCCATGCAACTGCAAACTCTTCATCATTGATAAGTCCTGCCTCCTGCAGCCGAAAAATAACTGCAGTGGCAACATCATCTTCAATGCCACGTTTTTTAAGGTGAGCCGCGAGCTCGCCCTTACTCTTTGCTCTTGCAACTAACGCGTTGAGCGCAATTGTGTGAGCAATAGAGTAAGGGTCCGCGTCGCGATCAACCTTTACAAATTCAAGGCTAATTAGAAATCAACCTCTGCTGTTGCCTCTTCGACCGCTGCCACAAGTGCTGGATCAACTTCAACTGTTGCAAAGTGTGCGCGAATCTTTGTTTCAATCTCATTGGCAAGATCTGGATTATCAAGAAGGAAGGCACGTGAGTTCTCTTTGCCCTGTCCTAGTTGATCTGCTTCATATGTATACCAAGCACCAGATTTCTTCACGATACCCACATCAACACCGAGATCGATGAGTGAGCCTTCGCGTGAGATACCTGTTCCGTAAATAATGTCGAACTCTGCTTGCTTGAAAG
This sequence comes from Actinomycetes bacterium, assembly GCA_037143395.1. Taxonomy (GTDB): domain Bacteria; phylum Actinomycetota; class Actinomycetes; order Nanopelagicales; family Nanopelagicaceae; genus PALSA-747. Next base: position 916 of record JBAWYW010000078.1, read on the forward strand.
GTGGAGCCATCTTGTTCTTGACTACCTTCACGCGAGTACGGTTACCAACTGCTTCTTGGCCATCTTTGAGAGTTTCAATACGACGGATATCAAGGCGAACAGATGCGTAGAACTTGAGCGCTTTTCCACCCGTTGTTGTTTCAGGAGAACCAAAGAAGACGCCAATCTTTTCACGCAACTGATTGATAAAGATTGCAGTTGTCTTTGATTGGTGAAGTGCGCCAGTAATTTTACGAAGTGCTTGTGACATAAGACGTGCTTGAAGACCCATATGTGAATCTCCCATTTCGCCTTCAATTTCAGCGCGTGGAACAAGTGCTGCAACTGAGTCAACGACAACGAGATCGAGTGCGCCAGAGCGAATCAACATATCCATGATCTCTAGTGCTTGCTCACCTGTATCTGGTTGTGAGACAAGAAGGGAATCGATATCTACGCCGAGCTTCTTTGCATACTCTGCATCGAATGCGTGCTCTGCATCGATAAATGCGCAGATTCCGCCAGCTTTTTGTGCATTAGCAATTGCATGCAATGTAAGAGTTGTCTTACCTGAAGATTCTGGTCCGTAGATTTCTACGATACGTCCACGTGGCAATCCACCAATACCGAGTGCGATATCGAGTGCAATTGATCCAGTTGGAATTACTTCAATAACCTGAGCAGTGCGATCGCTCATCTTCATTACAGAGCCTTTTCCAAACTGACGTTCAATCTGGGCTAGGGCTGTATCGAGTGCCTTTTGGCGCTCTGTGGTTGCTTTTTCTTGTGCAGCATCGTTAGCTTTATTACTTTTTTCAGTAGCCACTTACTTTCCTTTCGATAGAACGTCATATGACGTTTGGGTCTGGCCCAGAAGGTACGGAGACCCACCGACGGCCCTGTGGCTTTATGCAAAGCCTGTGGGCGGAAGATGGAACCGCTCTGGTTGTACGGGTAAATGGTATCCGAACACCTGTTCGAAACCTAGCTCACGGCACTGACATTGCGAGCGCGTGTCGCGCTGATAAGGGGGTCTAAACTCGCTCATCTAACGAGAGGCCCGGATATGTGTAGCAAAGTGAGCTGTAAGCAATGTGGCAAGGCAACATGGAGTGGTTGCGGCGAGCATATTGAGCAGGCTCTGCAGGGAATCCCTCAAAGCGAGCGCTGTCAAGGTCATGCTGGAGATGCTGTTGCCGCTTCTCAACCAGGCTTTCTTGGAAAACTATTTGGCAAGAAGTAGTTGGTGCTGATCCTTTTACCTCCATCGGAGAAAAAGAAAGAGACAACCTCTCCTACCCCTGCAATCTCGGTCTATAACGGAGTTCTCTACCAAAGCCTGGATTGGCAATCACTTAGCGCCAGTGCGAAAAAGCGCGCATCAACATCGGTTGTAATTATCTCGGCGAAATATGGCGCGATTACTCCTGATACTCGAATCGAAACGTATAAAGAGAAGATCAATAACAAAGTCATGGGCCCGCCCGTTGCCAAAATTTTAGATGCAATTAAGACGGATCTGATTATCGACTGCCGCTCCTCCACGTACAAGACTGTGTGGAGCGCCCCGCTGGATAAGACTGTTGAAATTCATGTTTCAACTGTGGTCGATGGGCAGCGCGTTGTCGTTACCCATATGTCTAAAAAGATTAGGGGCGAAGTAGCGCGCCTACTATTGCAATCACGATCTAGCGCAAAGACTCCTGAAGATTTATACGCCATCGTTTCGGAGAAATATCCGTGTGCACTAACCCCACCTGATGATAAAAATCCGTGGGTCTTAGAAGTTATAGCGATTTAGTAAAACCTGCAGGGCAAGCCGGATTGATTCCGTGTGCGATACGTGTTGAACGCGGTGGCTTTACACACTTGATATAAGTAACTTTTTTACTCACTACTGGCTTTGGTGGCAGAGGCGTCAAAGTAAAGCTTTGCTCTTTGAGAACTGGCGCAGAACCGTTATATAACTGAATCACATACTTGCCCGCAAGATTTCCTGGAATAGTAAACGTGACTGTGGACGAATCTTGCACCCAGCTATCAGTGAGAAGAAGCACGCTATTTACATGAATACCAACCACTTTTTCTACAAAATTTCCAGTGACGGTAACTGTTGTTGCTGATTCTGCAGGTGCGGTTGTGGGCGACATTGAAGTAATGGTCGATTTTTGAATTGGATCAGCAATAGGAATCGAGCCCGTCTCTATTGAATATCGCAATTGCACAGTTGCTTCTTTGAGAATATTGTATTCAGATAGTGTTTTGCCATCTTCCAATAGCTTTCCTGCAAAATAAAGAAATTGCTGATCTGGAGGGATTCCCTCCTTGTCCTGAACCTTAGTTTTTACGTTTTCGATAGTGTCACTTGGCTCTACATCTAGAGTTATAGTCCTACCTTCAGGTAGTTTCACAAAAATCTGCATTGCATTGGCAATAGATGAGCCAAAGACGGAAATTAGAATTACCAAAATGGTTACGCTAATGAATCGCCTTACTCTATTTACACTTTTCACTATCTAAACTTTTCAGTCTCTTTTGGGTGTTCTTTGCAGACGGCTTTCCAAATTTCGTCTGCTTCAAAACCATCCTTGAGCGCTTCATTGACGCTTCTGCTGCCCAATAAAGAGATTGCAATATCGGCGCTAAAAGATGGTGCCCAAGCATCGCCGAATGAAAGAGTGAGGCGCTCGCGCAAATCAGAGATACGCACTTTAGCTAAGTGCCTCTGACTGAATTTTGGATTGCTCTGGAGAAAGCGGTGCAAATACTTGACCGATGAGCCAGCGCAATGATGTCGCAGCAAGTACATGGTTTGGAATCAGTTGTGAGAAAGAGTGCAAGAAAGTTGCCCAGAGTTGATCACTTTGATGGGTAAGAATCTGAGTCAAGAGAGCAGGATCTGTTGTACGCATAGTTGCGAGTGCGCTATCGCTTGAAATTTCTTGCGAGAGTAATTGCAAGATTTCTTGAGGTGAATTTCCTTTTTGAGCAACTGTAATAAGTCGTG
>JBAWYW010000079.1:0-3768 GCA_037143395.1 Actinomycetes bacterium
CCTTCCCCGTATTGGACAACTTATCCAGAGTGCGTGAAGCTCGCTGGCGGAAGCACGGTTGAAGTCTTCGCTGATGAATCACAGAACTATCTAGTAAGCGTTGAACAACTTGAAGCTGCTCGTACGCCTAAAACTAAAGCGCTCTTATTTTGCTCTCCTTCAAACCCAACGGGTTCTGTCTATTCAGAAGATCAGGTCAAAGCCATTGGTGAATGGGCACTTGCTCATGGCATATGGGTGGTCACAGATGAAATTTACGAACATCTTCTCTATGACGGTGCAAAAGCACCGAGTATGCCTGTACTTGTCCCTGGGCTTGCCGATCAGTGCATCATTATCAATGGCGTTGCAAAAACTTATGCAATGACGGGTTGGCGCGTGGGTTGGATGATTGGTCCAAAAGATGTCATTAAGGCAGCTACAAACCTTCAATCACACTTAACGTCAAACGTTTCAAACGTTTCCCAGCGCGCTGCAATTGCTGCGCTCAGTGGAGATTTAAGCGCCGTCCATAAAATGGGTGAAGCATTTAATCGTCGCCGCACACTTATTGTGAAGATGCTGAACGAAATTCCTGGTGTTATTTGCCCAACTCCAACCGGGGCTTTTTATGTCTATCCATCCGTAAAGGGTGTTCTAGGCAAAGAGATCCGCGGAAAGCGCCCTCAAACATCTGCAGAGCTAGCCACACTTATTTTGGAAGAAGCAGAAGTAGCTGCAGTTCCTGGTGAAGCGTTTGGTCCTTCTGGTTACCTTCGTTTTTCATACGCTCTGAGCGATGATGACATTGTTGAAGGTATTACTCGAGTACAAAAATTATTGGCTGAAGCTAAGTAACTTAAAGGCTAAGACCAACAAACTGAACTTCGGGTTCAAGAGTGATTCCAAATTTCTCTTTCACTTTGGCTCGCGCCGCTCTTGCTAACCCAGCAATGTCATCTGCTGTGGCGCTACCTGCGTTCATCAAAGCTAGAACGTGCTTATCTGAAATCTTCGCTCCTGAAAGTGCTTCACCTTTGTGAACTCCCGCATGTTCCATAAGCCATGCAGCAGAGGTCTTCACGGTTCCATCCGGCTGTGGCCAACGCGGTGCATCTGCAGGAAGTTTTGAGGCGCTCTCTTGGGAAATAATTGGATTAGTAAAGAATGAACCTGCGCTCCAATTTTGGTCGGAGTAAAGCATGCCTTTCTTAGCTCTCAAAGCAAGAACAGCGGCGCGAACTTCTGAGATTGCCACTCGCGCTCCCACTTCTACGTTGAGTGCGCCAGCTAACTCTTCATATTGAATTGGAAGTGAAGTCTCACCACGACGCAATTGAAAAGTAACATCTAAAATTACATAGCGCTCAGGCTCTTTTTTGAAGATAGAGGAGCGATAAGAGAAGTCACAATCACTTGCCATAAAGGTATGAATCTTTTTGCTTTTTCTGTCATAAGTTCGAATACGCGCAATGACTTCTGCAACTTCATGGCCATAAGCACCAATATTTTGAATTGGAGCTCCACCAACAGTTCCTGGAATTCCACTTAAACATTCAAGATTGGCGAGGTCTTTAGAGATTGTGAATTCAACAAATTTATCCCAGTTCTCCCCTGCGGCTACTTGCAGGGTTCCACCACTACAAGCATCAATCTCATATGAATTGCCTTGTGTTTCAACAATCAGCACTGTTCCATCAAATCCAAGATCGCCCACTAATACATTTGAACCGCCACCAAGTATTAAAAGTGGCTCATGTGATTCATCACATTGTTGAACAGTTGCAATGAGTTCTTCTTCCGTGTGCACATGCACAATGCGCTTAGCCGGCCCTCCTACATGCAGGGTTGTTAAGTCAGAGAGATTCTCGGCCATGGGATAAGGCTATCTTCGCTCAACTAAAATCTGATTTTTCCCGCGGAATCGATCCAAGATTCGATCGTAATTCTTCTTAGACTGGGTCTCACGAAAACTCTCTTCGGTGTCGTAATAGCCATGGTGGCGTCCTTGGAAGAGTGGAAGTTCCATTTGCAATAAACGCCCTTGAGATTGACGAAGGCGAAGTGAAAATTCCATGTCGGCGTTTCGATAATAAATGGCACGAATATTAAATGCACCACATGTCACTGCGGCATTACGGTTCAGTGCCATGAAGTAACTAAAGAGAACATCGACTTCTCCCGGTCCACGGTCATCAACACTTCGCCACTCATCTTCGACATTTACTAAACCACCATGCCATCCAACTGCAGCCCATTCACCACTTGTCAGAGCTGTCAGCGCTGGGGTTATTGCGTCACCAGTGAACTGTGTTGAAGGATCCATAATCACTACATACTCACTTGGCGCTAACTTCAATAGCGCGTTGGCGGCCTCACCCCACCCAACACCACCAGATATCTGTGTAATAAAAGTTCGCTCATCAAGACTCTCTTCAAGTCCAGTAATGTCGGGAGTCCCGCTGACAATCACAAGAATTGCGCAATCGTTGGGTGCAAATTGTTTAATGCTGTTGATGCTGACAATTGCATCCTCGCAGAAACCATCAATAATCATTGCCACCGAGATGGGAAATGCGTTCTTGGTGAAATTACGCAGATCACCAATGCGGGGGTAGCTTCTTATCTGGGCCATAATGTAATTAAGGTTATAGGGCGATGAGCGCCTTGGCCATTCCTAATACTTTAACCTCATTACATACGGCGCTAATTTCAAGGCGAATGGAATCCGCATTTACTTCAGTTACGGTTGCGCTCACAACTAATTCCACATCAGTATCAGCAGGAACTACAACCGGCTTTGTAAACCTGGCTGAAAACTCTTTCACATGAGCACTTCCTGCAAGTGCACTGACATATTGACCAGCTAATCCCATCGTATACATACCGTGAGCAATCACATTTTCAAGACCAACGGACTTTGCAATTTCTTCATTTAAGTGGATCGGATTACGATCCCCACTCGCTTCTGCGTAAGTGACCAGCTTTTTGCGGTTGATGATGAATGTATGTGGCGCCAATTCTTGGCCAACTGTGTATGTACTCATCCCCGAAACACCAAAGTAGCCCAGGTCGATGCAATGAGCTTTGAATCAGATAGAAGATCTGCTTTTACATTTACGATTTCATTTCCGGCAACTACGCGAGCGCTCTCAATGGTGCAGTCACAGGTGAGGCTCATTCCAGCAACTATTGGAGTATGAATTTCAAAGCGCTGATCTCCATGAACCACACGTGTCCAGTCCAAGCCAGAATCTTGCAAAAGAGATTGTGATTGGGCCAGCGTGACCGTAATTCCAAATGTGGGAGGCGCAACTGAAATGTTTTCTTCACCAAGAGCATGGGCAAAAGCAGTAATGGATTCTTGAGAAATTGTTGTACTAGTCGCACCAGTGAAAGTGCGCCCGACTAGGTCGGGGTTAAGCATGTGTTATCGGGTTTCGCGGTGAACTGTTGAAAGTTTGCAACGAGGGCAGAACTTCTTTAGTTCCATGCGATCTGGATCGTTACGACGATTCTTTTTTGTAATGTAGTTACGTTCTTTGCACTCGACGCAGGCCATAGTGATCTTTGGGCGGACATCCGCACTCTTGCTTGCCATCGTCGTGCTCCTTTAAATTGAACGTGTAGAAAACTAAGAGCCAAAGGTTACTTCAAACCTCTGCAATCGTCTAAATCACGCGTGGTTGGGCGCGATTTAGAGGTGGATTGGTAGCGGAGGCCGGACTTGAACCGGCGACACTGCGATTATGAGCCGCATGCTCTACCAAGCTGAGCTACCCCGCCAAG
>JBAWYW010000080.1:0-3690 GCA_037143395.1 Actinomycetes bacterium
CAAAGGTTCCATCGGTCAAACTTGATGAGACTGAGATAGATGAGATCGAGAAAGACTAGGTATTAATTACCTAGAAGAACGCTTTTTAACTTCTCTTCTGCAGCACTTGTTGCCACAAAAAGTAGTTCATCTCCACCCATTAGCAATTCTTGTGGGTTAGGCGAGATGACATGTCCATCGCGAACGATCGAGGCAAAAGAAGTATCTTCTGGAAAGCTAAGCTCGCTCACAGTTTTTCCGCATGCAAGTGCATTTTCTGGCAAAGTAATTTCAATCAGGTTCGCCCCGCCACGCTTAAGGGAAAAGAGGCGAACTACATCTCCAACGGTCACCGCTTCTTCAACGAGAGCAGAGATGATGCGAGGGGTCGATACAGCTACATCCACGCCCCATGATGAATCAAATAGCCATTCATTCTTAGGGTGGTTAATGCGGGCAACTACGCGTGGAACTCCATATTCAGTCTTTGCAAGAAGTGATGTCACAAGATTGACCTTGTCATCTCCTGTCGCAGCGATCAGTACCTGGCAAGATGCAAGTTTTGCGCTATCTAGAGATGCGATCTCACATGAGTCAGCCAAGAGCCACTCTGCTTGAGGAACGCTATCCATCTTGAGGGCTTTTGGATCGCGGTCAATGAGCAGCACGTGGTGGCCGTTTTCTAAGAGTTCACGGGCTATAGCTCGCCCAACATTCCCGGCTCCTGTGATGGCGATTCTCATTTAATCCACTTCCGGTGTGCGAGACAAAATTGCATCAACATTTGCACGTTCTGTTTCCAAAATAGTCATGTGTACAAGATCGCCCTCTTGGAGAACTGTATGTTCATTCGGAAGCAGACCTTCACCTAAGCGTGTAATAAAGGCAACGCGTGCATTTGTTGCTTTCTCAATTAAAACCACAGGTTCTCCGTACCAATCCTTATGCAGACTTACTTCACATAAGGCGATGGTTCCGCTGGCATCGCGCCACTCTGACTGCGAACCTTCAGGAGCAAGCCTTCTCATCATTTGATCAGTTGTCCATAGGACTGTTGCAACTGTTGGAATTCCTAGACGCTGATAAATTTCAGCGCGCTCTGGGTCATAAATACGAGCAACAACATTTGGGACGTTATAACTTTCGCGGGCAACACGAGCTGCCAAAATATTTGAGTTATCACCATTTGAAACTGCGGCGAAGGCGCCTGCTGTTTGGATTCCTGCCTCAAGTAAGGTGTCACGGTCGAAGCCAACTCCTGCAACGGTGCGACCTTTGAAATCTGGTCCAAGGCGGCGGAATGCTTCACGGTTTTGATCGATGATTGCTACAGAATGGCCAGCAGCCTCAAGTTCATGAGCTAGCCCTGATCCAACTCGACCACAACCCATGATGACTACGTGCACGAGTAATAACTTACACCCTTAAAGACCCTTATGCTCCAACAATGGAAACAAAGGGGTCACACACCGCAGAACGCTTGGTCGTTGGCCAAAAAGTTACGGTCGATATCGGCGCCATTGCCCATGGCGGACATTGCGTCGCGCGTTTTGAGGGACAAGTTATTTTTGTTCGATATGGGATTCCTGGGGAGAAAGCAGTGGTTGAAATTACTGCAGTGAACTCCAAAATGGCGCGTGGTGATGCGATTGAAATTGTTCAAGCATCCCAGCATCGCGTTCAAGCGCCTTGCAAGTATGCCGCGCCAGGCGGATGCGGCGGATGCGACTTTCAGCATATTGATCTCGCTTACCAAAGAACACTTAAAGCCGAAGTTATTAAAGATCAGTTTGCACGCCTAGGAGGTATGGAAATTGAATGTGAAGTCCTAGGAGTTCAACCTGATGATGGTTTGCATTGGCGAACCCGTATGGATTTTGCCATAGGAGATTCAGGGCATATTGGTCTTTATTCACATCGCAGCAATGATGTGATTGAGATTGATGATTGTCTGATTGCAGATTCAGTGATGGATGTGCCAGCGCTTACTTCGCGTAAATGGAATGGTAATGATCGAATTGAGGCTGGAAGTACAAGCACCGGGCAGGTAAATATTTCAAGAGCTGGCCGCAGCATCTCGGGCCCAACACAGCTCAACGAAACAGTCCTAGGTAATACTTACCAGATATCTCCTCAATCATTTTGGCAGAGCCATAAAAGTGCGCCACCAACTTTGGTCAATGAAGTCATAGCAAAAATTGATCTGCGCGAAGGTGATGTTGTCTGTGATCTCTACGGGGGAGTCGGGCTTTTCACAGCAGCACTTTCAACCGCAGTTGGCTTAACAGGAAAAGTACATCTCATTGAATCTGATAGACGCGCAATCGGTGACGCTCAGAAGATTTTTAAGGGCTATAAAAATGTTGAAATTCATGCTGGATCAGTTGAAGCGCAACTGCCGAAAATCGCGCACGCTGATGTTCTCTTGCTCGATCCTCCTCGAACAGGAGCTGGTGAGGAAGTCATCACTGTGATGCAGAGGATTAAACCTCGGACAATCCTTTATGTTTCCTGCGATCCAGCCTCATTGGCCAGGGATGCCAAACTTTTGCTGGCCAGCGGGTATCGCATGGATCACATTGTGGGCTTCGATCTCTTCCCCATGACCCAGCACGTGGAATGTGTAGCGCGCTTTACATTAGAATAAAGAAGTCATGAGTAAGAACTCTTTTAACGCCAAAGAAACCCTCGAGGTTGCTGGTAAGTCCTACGAATTTTTTAATATAACAGGCCTTGATGGGGCGAAAGATCTCCCATTTAGTTTGAAAGTTTTACTTGAAAATCTCCTGCGTACCGAAGATGGCGCAAATATCACTGCAAGTCAGATCACCTCGTTAGCAAAATGGGATCCCAAAGCTGAGCCAGATACTGAAATTCAATTCACGCCGGCCCGCGTCATTATGCAAGATTTCACAGGAGTTCCTTGCGTTGTTGACCTTGCAACTATGCGTGAGGCAATCGCTGATCTAGGGGGAGACCCTACAAAGGTCAATCCACTTGCGCCTGCTGAGTTGGTTATTGATCACTCTGTGATCGCAGATTTGTTTGGAACCAAGACATCTTTTGAAGAGAACACGGATATTGAATACCAGAGGAACAAAGAGCGTTATCGCTTCTTGCGCTGGGGGCAGAGCGCCTTTGATGAATTCAAGGTAGTTCCGCCCGGAACAGGAATTGTTCACCAGGTAAATATTGAATATTTAGCGCGCGTTGTTATGACCAGAACCGTTGATGGAGTACTTCGCGCATATCCAGATACTGTTGTAGGAACAGATTCACACACAACTATGGTTAATGGACTTGGAGTTCTTGGCTGGGGAGTTGGCGGAATTGAAGCTGAAGCTGCCCTGCTCGGTCAACCTGTCTCGATGCTTATCCCTCGTGTTGTTGGGTTCAAACTCAGTGGCGAGCTACCCGTTGGCACAACTGCAACTGATCTTGTTCTTACTATTACCGAAAGATTGCGTAAGCATGGCGTTGTAGGAAAGTTTGTTGAATTTTATGGTCCAGGAGTTGCTGCTTTGCCGATGGCAAATAGAACAGCGATTGGAAATATGTCTCCTGAATATGGCTCCACCTGCGCAATTTTTCCTATCGATGACGAGACCTTGCGATACCTCACTCTTACTGGACGCAGCGCTGAGCAGATCGAATTAGTCGAGAAGTATTCGAAGAAAAATGGGCTGTGGCACGACCCATCCATTGAGCCAC
>JBAWYW010000081.1:0-3681 GCA_037143395.1 Actinomycetes bacterium
AACTGGATTGCTTTGTATCTGGCCCTCTTTGCTGGCTTTGTTATTTATATCGCGACCTCACATATCTTGCCTGAAGCTCACTCACGTCATCCATCCCGTTGGACCTTGGTCGCAACGATCCTGGGCGTGCTGATCATGTGGGTAGTTGTGGCAGCAGGGGCATAAATTTAGGAAGCCAAAGGCGCTAAACTTTTACTCTTGCGACCAGCAAGTACATAAGCCGACAGCCAGCCGGACCGAAGGAGCACAAGATGGCCGCAGATAGACTCGAAACAATTGTTAGCTTGGCAAAGCGCCGCGGATTTGTTTATCCATCCTCTGAAATTTATGGCGGACTGCGCGCGGCATGGGATTACGGCCCATTGGGTGTTGAACTTAAAAACAACGTCAAGCGTCAATGGTGGAAATCCATGGTGCAAGGACGCGAAGATGTCGTCGGTTTAGATTCCAGTGTGATTTTGGCACGTGAAGTCTGGCAAGCATCAGGTCACGTTGAAACATTTACCGATCCACTGACCGAGTGCACCGCGTGTCATAAGCGCTACCGCGCTGATCACCTAGAAGAAGCATTTGAAGCAAAGCACAATCGCAAGGCAGCTTCTATGGATGAAGTGAATTGCCCCAATTGCGGAGTTAAAGGAAAGTTCACTGTTCCTAAGCAATTTTCTGGTCTTCTCAAGACTTATTTGGGCGCCGTGGAAGATGAGTCAGGTCTTGCCTATCTTCGCCCTGAAACAGCTCAAGGTATCTTCATTAACTTTGAGAACGTTGCGACAACCTCTCGCAAGAAGCCGCCGTTTGGTATTGGGCAGATTGGTAAGTCATTTCGTAATGAAATTACCCCAGGTAACTTTATTTTCAGAACCCGTGAGTTTGAGCAGATGGAGATGGAATTCTTCGTTGTTCCTGGAACAGATGAAGAGTGGCATCAATATTGGATCGATACACGCCTTGCTTGGTATAAAGATCTAGGTATTAACCCTGATCGCCTGCGTTTATTTGAGCATCCCAAAGAGAAGCTCTCTCATTACTCCAAGCGCACCGTAGACATTGAGTACAAGTTTGAATTCAATGGCACAGAGTGGGGAGAGCTCGAAGGAATTGCCTCTCGCACCGACTTTGACCTTAAAGCGCATAGCGCTGCATCTGGAAAAGATCTTTCACACTTTGATCAAGAATCTGGTGAGCGTTGGGTGCCATTTGTTATTGAACCTGCAGCCGGTGTTGATCGTTGCACGCTGACATTTATGATGGATGCTTTCACAGAAGATGAAGCACCTAATTCAAAGGGCGAGATGGAAAAGCGTGCTGTGATGAAGCTCGATCACCGCCTTGCTCCGATTAAGGCTGCTGTTCTTCCACTTTCTCGTAACGCTGATCTCTCACCTAAGGCGCGTGATCTTGCAGCAGAGCTACGTAAGAATTGGTCTGTTGACTTTGATGATGCAGGCGCAATTGGCCGTCGGTATCGCCGTCAAGATGAGATCGGAACTCCGTTTTGTATCACTATCGATTTTGAGTCACTCGAAGATAACGCTGTGACTATTCGCTCTCGCGACACTATGTCGCAGGAGCGTATTGGTATTGATCAAGTCCAGGCATGGCTTGCGCCTCGTCTTCTTGGTGCCTAAATAGCCATGCTCACTCAAGTAAAACCACTTCGTCTGCCTATTTCTAATGGGCAATTTGCAAATAACGAAGTCGTTTTAGATACACCGGTTGTTTTAGCGCCCATGGCGGGTATTACCAACTCTGCTTTTAGAACTCTCTGCCGCGAACAAGGTGCTGGTTTGTTTGTCTCAGAGATGGTGACAGCAAGGGCTTTGATTGAACGCCACCCAGAGACGATGCGCTTGATAACGCCAGGCAAAGGTGAAACACCACGCTCAGTTCAACTCTATGCAGTAGACCCAGTTGTTGTTGGTAAAGCAATCACGATGCTGATGGAAGAAAACCTTGCCGATCACATCGATTTAAACTTTGGATGTCCTGTACCAAAAGTTACTCGCCGCGGCGGGGGAGCAGCGCTTCCTTTCAAACGCAAACTCTTTTCCGCAATTGTTGAAAGCTCAGTGAAATCAGCGGCGCCCTATGGTGTGCCAGTAACTGTGAAGATGCGAGTGGGAATCGATAGCGATCACCACACATATCTTGAGGCAGGAAAATCTGCAGCAGATGCAGGTGTTGCCTGGGTTGCTCTGCATGCTCGCACAGCAGAACAGATGTATGAAGGACAAGCTGATTGGTCAGCCATTGCGCGTCTTGTTGAACATATGGCGCCAACAGGAGTTCCAGTATTAGGTAACGGTGATATTTGGTCAGGGGCCGATGGTGTGCGCATGGTGAATGAAACAGGATGCGCCGGTGTTGTGGTGGGCAGAGGATGCCTTGGTCGTCCTTGGCTCTTTGCAGATTTAGTCAGCGCATTTAAAGGTGAGGCGTCCCTGGCACAACCAACGCTCTTTGAAGTGCGACAAATAATGCTTCGTCACGGTCAATTGCTTGTTGAATTCTTTGAATCAGAAGGACGCGCCATGCGCGATTTTAGAAAGCATATGGCTTGGTATCTCAAGGGCTTTTCTGTGCCAAGACAATTGCGCGCAAACTTTGGAATGGTTTCATCTTTAAGTGAACTAGAGCATTTATTGGGCCAACTAGAAGAGCAGCAATATCCGGTAGATATTGCCGATGCTCCTCGTGGCCGTCGAAGCCATGGGCGCTCGGTTCATCTTCCAGATGGATGGCTTGATGATCCAGATGAATTTGCCTCAATCTCAATCGATGATGCCGTTTCGGGCGGCTAATGTTTCTTTTTAAAATTATTAAAAGGCTTTTCCAGTTTGCGCTGCTTCTCGTGATCATCATTCCTCTTTATGTTGCGGGAAATATCTGGTGGAGCGCGCACCACATGAGCTCTCACGCCTCAGATGTGCTTGTTGTTATGGGAGCTGCTGAATACAACGGAGTTGCCTCCGGAGTACTACAAGAGCGCGTCTATGAAACAGGCAAGGTCTTTGGCTCAGGACTTGCTCCTGTTGTTATTACTGTGGGCGGCAGACAAAAGGGTGATGTGTATACGGAGGCAAGTACAAGCTACAAAGCCCTTACAAAGCTTGGGATTCCTAAGAAAAAGATTGTTGTACTTGAAACAGGTAAAGACACACTTTCAAGCACAGTTGCCTATGTTTCTTATATGAAACTTCATAAAATGAAGAGCGTGATTATTGTGACCGATCCATATCACTGCTACAGAGCTGTTTCTGAAGCGAAAGATTTAGGAGTGGATGCCACATGTGCCGGGGTTGAAAACGGACCAGGCTCACTCAAGTTCACAGGCATTAAGTATGTAGTCCGCGAAACAGGCGCATATTTGGCCTATAAGTCAGTGGGCCACTTGGGTATTCACCTGAGTGATCAGATTAAGAACTAGCCCAATAGGCTACGACTATGGTTTTACGACAAGCGCGTGAGTCTGCTGGTTACACACCAGATGACCGAGACCGCTATGTCAGTGAACCAGCAAAGCGCGGTGGGCGAACTGAATTTGCTCGGGATCGCGCCCGCATCATTCACTCATTTGCACTCAGACGTCTTGCTGCAAAAACTCAGATTGCTGTTCCTTGGTTAACAGATTTTCCTCGCACCAGACTTTCTCACTCACTTGAGTGCGCGCAAGTAGGA
>JBAWYW010000082.1:0-3660 GCA_037143395.1 Actinomycetes bacterium
TTGATCAATACAACCAAGGGAGCTGGATCAGGTGAAAGATTTGTCGATCGCAGGACCTGTTCTGGCCCATCTTTTGGATCATATGAAACGACTGTTCCCTTGAGCAAGAAATGGGATGCAATCGAAACTGCCTGGCTCAGTAGTCCACCAGGATTGTCGCGCAGGTCGAGTACTACACCTTTACTATGGGGAAACTTTGCCAGAGCAGCAGCAACATCATCTGCGGTGTGCATAGATATTGCAGATACCTGGATGTCCACAATGTTTTTGCTCAAAGCAACAGCGGTCACATCTCCAGTAAGAACATTTGAACGAACTACTTGCACTCTGTAGCGGATCTTGTTCCGAACAAAATCTAAAGTAACAGTGGAGCCAGGAACTCCTCGTAGGGCTGCAATAGCTGTGGAGACAGATGATCCACTGACTTCAACGTCATCTATGTTAGTCAATTGATCAAGTACTTGTACCTTGGCTGTTGCAGCAGGAGATTTTGGCTGCACGCTGGAAACTTCTAGTAATCCTGACTCTGACTTTCGAAGCCAAATTCCAACGCCGCTGTATTGACCTTCAAGTGATTGATCAAATGCTGAAGCGGTTGTTGCTGGGAAATAGTTAGACCATTGATCTCCTGTAGCTTTCAATATTGCTTCAATTGCGGCTTGATTCAAGACCCCTGCTTGTGGAGATCGTGGATCACCTGATGTAACACGTGTGATTGCTTGATCAACGAGTGATCGCGGATGTTTATGTTGTTCATAGACCTGCCCAACTTCAAAAGCAGCGAGCACAGCAAGAATTGAAACTCCAGCGATTAAGACTCGTTCCTGTAATTCGCTTAAAAAAGGCGGTCGTTTCTCCGGCATTCTAGAACCCTATCTAATGGCGCAGAAAACGCCACTTAAAGATTTTTAAGTGCGCTTACTACCTTTGTGAGTGATTCTTTAGCATCACCAAAGAGCAAGGTTGTCTTTGCATCATAAAGAAGTTCATTTTCAATACCTGCAAAGCCAGGGCGCATTGAGCGCTTAAGGAAAATAACATTTCCTGCTTGGGCAACATCCAAAATAGGCATTCCATAGATAGGACATCCTGGAGTTGTTTTCGCTGCTGGGTTTACAACGTCATTTGCTCCAACAACTAAAACGACATCAGTTTGTGGAAATGTTGGGTTGATCTCTTCCATTTCAACGAGTTGCTCATAAGGAACATTTGCCTCAGCAAGAAGCACGTTCATGTGTCCTGGCATACGTCCTGCAACAGGGTGAATTCCATAAGCAACATCAATGCCTTTAGATGTGAGCAAATCTGCCATCTCGCGCACAGTGTGTTGTGCTTGAGCAACGGCTAATCCAAAACCCGGAACGATGACAACGCGCTGGGCGTAGTTAAGAAGAATTGCAACATCTTCAGCAGATCCAGATTTCACTGGGCGCGCTTCTCCGGCTTCACTTGCAGCTTGAGGTTTTGCCGTGAAAGCTCCAAAGAGTGTTCCAAAGAGTGAGCGACCCATTGCAGCAGCCATCAAGCGAGTCAAGATTGTTCCTGATGCACCAACAAGTGTTCCTGCAACAATCAGCAAGGTTGCTTGGAGTACATAACCACTAGCAGCAACGGTCAAACCGGTGAATGCATTGAGTAGTGAGATAACAATAGGCACGTCTGCTCCGCCTACTGGCAGAACAAAGAGCACGCCAAATAGGAGTGCTAGTGCACCCATAATAAGAAGCGGCGCTGTGCCAAGAGAATTAATAACCCAGCCAGCAGTTCCAAGTACTCCAACTAAAGTTCCAGCGATTACAAAACGTCCACCAGGAAAGACCACTGGTCGTGTAGTCATCAGCTCTTGAAGCTTTAAAAATGTAATAATTGAGCCAGAGAATGAAACGCAACCAACAATCACAGTAAAGACAGTTGCGACCACATCTGCAGTACTTGCAGTTGATCCAAGCTTGAGATACTCGACGATCGCAACGAGCGCCGCAGCGCCGCCACCCACACCATTAAAGAGAGCAACGAGTTGTGGCATCTGAGTCATTTGAATCTTGCGTGCAGCAGGAACTCCTACGACAACACCAAAGAGAACTGCGCCAAGAATCAGGGCAATGTGGTGATGTGATGAGCCTGGCTCAAAGAAGACAAGAACAGTTGCGACAGTTGCACCAAACGCACCTATGAGATTACCTCGGCGCGCAGACTTAGGAGATGAAAGTCCCTTAAGGGCCATGATGAAACAGACTGAAACAAAAAGACCTAGAAGATCATAAAGATTGCGGCTCACTTGGAGTCACCTGCCTCAGACTTTGCGGCACGAGGCTTTCCTTTAAACATCTCCAACATACGATCGGTAACCACAAAGCCGCCAACCATATTAATTGTTGCTAGGACTACAGCGATGATTGCCAAGATAAGTTGCAGGTTATTTGCTGCGCGGTCAGCAACAGTAATCGCGCCCACCAAGATAATTCCGTGGATAGCGTTCGCACCCGACATTAGGGGAGTGTGAAGAGTTGTTGAGACCTTTGAAACTACCTCAAAACCAATAAACACTGAGAGAACGAAGATTGAAAGAAGTGCTAAACCGTTGCTCATGATCTTTCCCTTACTTCTTCGCTAGTTCTGGAGTGCGCTTTGATCCGCCGTGGGTCACAGCAGCCGCATCAATAATTTCATCTGAGAAGTCAGGTGTGACAACACCTTCTTTTGTCATCAGCATGAGGAGATTGACTACGTTGCGTGAAAAAAGCATTGAAGCGTGGAATGCCAACTGACTTGGGACATCTTTTCCACCCCACATACGAACACCATTCGATGTTGTAACAATTTCACCAGGCTTGGTTCCCTCAACGTTTCCTCCTGTTTCAGAGGCAAGATCAACAACAACGGAACCAGGCGCCATAGTAGAAATCATTTGGGCAGTAACAAGACGTGGAGCAGGTCTTCCTGGAACAGCAGCAGTAGTAATCAATACATTTGCAGCTGCAATATAAGGTGTAAGAAGTTCGCGTTGCTTTGCTGCCCGGTCTTCAGTCATCTCGCGGGCATAGCCGCCACTTCCTTCAAGTGCTTCAAGCTCTAAGGTAATGAACTTTGCTCCCATAGATTTCACTTCATCAGCAGATGCTGGGCGCACGTCATAAGCGCTCACTACTGCTCCTAAACGCTTTGCCGTGGCAATTGCTTGAAGTCCTGCAACACCTGCGCCAAGAACAACAACATTGGCCGGCGTGACAGTTCCTGCAGCTGTCATAAGAAGTGGGAAGAAACGAGGAGAAAGTTCTGCTGCAACGAGCGCCGCCTTGTATCCAGCACAAAGTGCTTGGGAGGTGAGGGCATCCATGGACTGAGCGCGTGAAATTCTCGGTACCAATTCAAGTGAAATTGCTGTCACTCCTGCACTAGCGGCTGCTTCAATGGAATCAACTGCAGTAGTAGGAGACAAGAATGAGATTGTTATTGCGCCCTTTTTTAAGCTCTTCATTGCATCAGGAGTGAGAGGCTGAACACTTGCAATGATGTCTGCATCCTTAATGACATCACCAGATTGAACTTTTGCTCCCGCTTGAGTGAATTGATCATCTGAAAATTCAGCTAAGACGCCAGCTCCAGATTCAATGACAACTTCTAAACCTGCTTTAACAAGTTTTGCGATGATGTCTGGGA
>JBAWYW010000083.1:0-3660 GCA_037143395.1 Actinomycetes bacterium
CTCTCCCTTATTAACGGAAAAATTAACTGTGTCCAAAGCACGAACACCACCGAATTGCATCAGGGCATTATCAAGCTCGAGTATTTTCTCAGACATTTTGCGCATCTTTCTTCGCTTTCAACTTCTCCCGCTTTTTGCGGGGCAGTAGACCATCTGGTCTGATATTCATGATCGCTACCAAAGTAATACCAAAAACTAATTGACGTGCATTTGTGATGAAGCGAATGCGCTCAGGAAGGTAGGCCAGAATGATTCCCCCGAATACAACTCCCCACATATTCCCCATACCTCCAAAAACAATACAAGAAAGAATGAGAACTGAAACGTTGAATGTGAACATCTGAGGAGCAATCACGAGAACTTTAGCCGCATAAATAACACCTGCAGCGCCGCCGACCGCTGCTCCAATGCTGAATGACCAAATTTTGTATCGAAGCGTCGGGATACCCATAAGCATTGCAACATCTTCATCTTGGCGAATTGCTTCCCAAGCTCTGCCTGGACGCCTTACTGAGAGGCGGCGAATCATCCAAATAACAAGAAGAATCATTGCGAATACAAGCCAAAAGTAATTAACCGGGTGCATGATATCGAACTTGAGGCCAGCAACCGCTGGAGGACTTGGAATTCGTGCTATGCCATTTGTGCCGCCTGTAATTGAAATGTTCAAAGTTACGATACGAACAATTTCACCAAAACCAAGTGTAACGATTGCAAGATAGTCGCCTCGTAGGCGAAGCGTTGGTAAACCAAGCAACACACCCGAGAGCATCGCAAGACCCATTCCGATTGGAAGAATCTCCCATGCATTTAGATGCGTGCGTGTACCAAGAATGGCTTGTGTGTAGGCCCCAATGGCAAAGAAAGCAACATAACCAAGATCAAGCAAGCCACTCTTGCCAACTACAATATTTAAACCGAGACCCATAAGCACAAACATGCCGATCGGATAAACAAGTACATCCTGATACGAAGCAATGGGCGTATCTAGGATACTTGTAAAAGAAAAGTTACCCAGAAATGGCATAAACATCACAAATGCAATGAGTGCTAGAACAAATACTGTGCGCTTTGGGCGGTTCCAGCTCTCCCAGAGCTCAGCACCTTTATCTCGTAGATTAATCACTAGACCCTCGTTTGTTGAATTGCTTCGCCAAAAATTCCATTTGGACGAACTAGTAGGACCAAAACAAGCACGACGAAGACGGTTACCGATTTCCACTGACTTCCAAGAACCGCCGCAGACATGGTTTCAAGTAGACCAAGTGCGATTCCACCGAAGAAGGCACCTCGCAGATTTCCAATACCTCCAAGAACGGCGGCCGTAAAGGCAGCAAGTCCAAGGCTAAATCCGACATTAAATTTTGTAGTTTCATAAACCGTCATAAAGAAAAACGATGCGGCGCCCGTCATCAATCCGCCAATGAGGAATGTTATTGAGATAACCCGATTGAGATTGATTCCCATAAGTTTCGAATTTTCTTCAGACATTGAAACCGCTCGAATTGCTTTGCCTAGACGACTCTTGTTTACGAAACGATCCAAAACAAAAAACATGAGAATAGCCGAAATGATTACTAAAACTGTATCAATTCTAAAATTAGCTCCGGCAACTTGGCCAAATGAAGTCTTTTCCATTAGCCGCGGACTTGCCTGCGGACGAGAGTGGCTCAAAATACGTGCGCTCTCACTCAACACAATTGACATGCCAATTGCAGAAATCAAACTTGCCAACCGATTTGTACCTCGGGCACGTAATCGTCGATAAGCCAAAAATTCGACAGCAACAGCTGTTAATCCGGAAGCAATCATTGCTATCACGAGAGCAAGACAAAGTGTCCAAACAAGTTGAAAACCGTGCAAAGGTTGAGAGTCGTTAGTGTGGCCGGTTAGTCCTGTTTCAACCCAGACAGTCGCAAAAGTTCCAACCATAAAAATTTCAGAATTCGCGAAGTTAATTAGGCGCAATACTCCGTACACCATTGTGTAACCAAGGGAGATCAAAACGTATATCAGCCCTAAAGAAAGACCAGACAAGCAAAGGGACCAAAATTGGCTGGTTAGTACTGAAAAATTCATTTTCTCCCATATTCAAAAATCGTGCTTCAAGTGGTCAAGGTGAAAAATAGCCTATTACTCCCCCTAGAGAAAGGGGAAACGGGCATGACTTTGAACAATTATCTAAATAGCGAAGTGCCTGGGATCTCTCCGCAGGCACTTCGCTCAGTTCAGAATGAGCTATCGCTCTAGTTTATGCCTGACCTGTGTAAACAATTGCTCCTGATGCATCAACTTTGAAGGCACCGATTGGAGCGCCTCCCTTGATATCTCCCCATGATTCAAATGAGAAGGTACCACCTGTGAAGTTAGGGAACTTTTGTGTATTAATACAAGTACCAATTGCGGCACGTGTTGTCTTGCCAGCCTTGATACAAGTAAGGAAAGCATTTACAGCGTTGATTGTGTTGGTTACATAACCACCAGCAACCTTGACGCCACTTGCCTTAGTGAATGCTGCCTTTTGCGCTGCGGTTGCAACGTTGTCGAAAGGTGTGTCACCTTCGGTTAGGCGTGCATCCTTCGCAGCGGCAAGTCCCGCAGCCTTAGGGAATGAAGCAGTAGCTGATCCATCACCTGATGCGAAAATACCGGTGTATCCACCGTCACGCAGTGACTTCACAAATGCGCCTGCATCAACATCGTAACCGCAGTAGATAACTACGTTGGCTCCTGATGCCTTTACCTTGGCTGTTGTAGCAGACCAGTCAGTTCCAGTTGTAGGCAGGATGTGATCTGTTCCAGCGATTTTTGCGCCAACTTTTGTTAGGCCAGGTGATGTGTATTGGGCAAGTCCTGCACCATATGGGGACTGATCATCAACGAGATAAACGTTTGGTGATGTAACTCCCTTTGTGGCAAGGCGAGCAAGAGCTGGGCCTTGAACGCTGTCGTTACCAACAACACGGTGGAATACAGGACCGCCGAAATCAGGAGCCTGAGGTGTTGTAAGTGTTACGCGTGATGCTGAAGGTGAAACCATTGTCAGACCACCAGCAATATAAAATGGGAATGAATTCTGTGATGCGCCTGAGTAGGCAGAACCAACAAGACCAACAACGGCCTTATTCTTCGCAACTCCTGGAGCAACTGTTGCAGCTACTGAACCAGAACCTTGGTCATCAACCTGAATGAGGTTAACTTTTACTTTTGGGTTTGATGCGTTGTAAACAGCAAGAGCATACTTAGCGCCTGCAAGTTCATCTTGTCCAGCTTGCGCAGCATCTCCGGTCAATGGACCTTGGAATGCCAATGTAACTGTTGTTGCGGCTTGTGCTGATGTAGCTGTAAGAGTTCCTACTGCTAGGAACGCTGCAGTTGCAACGCCAAGAACGCGCTTTGAGTTCTTATTCATTTAGACCTTTCCTTTAAACTACCTGTTTTTATCCCGGGACAGGGAGGTGGAAAGGGTAACCGCTCATGGCTGCCACGGACAACCGTAGAGTCGGCAAAATTGAGCGTAGATATGAAAATATTTATTACAATTTGATTACGTTCGAGGGTAAATGCGAATGACTAGCGGCTGGGTCAGTCAGGAACTGCGTCAGGCGAGATGACTGCCTGGGCAACATCCTTCATGGACATACGCCGGTCCATTGCAGT
>JBAWYW010000084.1:0-3653 GCA_037143395.1 Actinomycetes bacterium
GCGTGGCCTCACGCATAACAGTCTCGTCTCCGGCTTATAGGGCGACTCTTCTTTATATTAGAGACTTCACATGAGAAAGTGTGCGGCAAGAACGTCTAAACCTTGTTTAACTATTGGTGAAACCTAAAGTGATTTAACAAGTTCTTGTGGCAGATCTTGACCTTGACCAAAAACGTGACTGGCTTACACTTTTCCCATTCTTTAAAACACGTCGACCATCCATGTACAAAAACATCAACAAGTAAGGAAAACCTCACATGTCACGTACGCTCTTTACTAATGCAACGTTTTGGCCAGGTCAGGCAAAGGGTCAAACTTTTGGTGCGATGTTAGTTGATGGTCAAAAGATTCTTGCCGTCGGCGATGATGCACTAGCGGGTGCGCACGATAAGAAAGTAGATCTTGGCGGAGCATTTGTTTCACCATCTTTTGGTGATGGACACTGTCACCCAATTTTTGGTGGTCGCCAACACTTTGGGCCACAAATCACAGACCTACCAAGTGTTGAAGCGACACTTGCTGAGATAAAAAGATTCGCTGATGCCAATCCAGACCTACCGTGGATTATCGGCGGTACATATGACCCAGCAATGTTGCCCAACGGAAACTTTGATGCACAACTATTAGATAGCGTCTGTCTAGATCGTCCTGTTGTTCTCAACGCTATGGATTACCACACCATCTGGGTGAATAGTGCTGCGATGAAAGCCGCAGGAGTGGATGTAAATACTCCTGATTTAGAAATCGGAACAATTGTTCGACGTGAAGATGGTTCGCCAATGGGCACGATGCGCGAATGGGATGCTGTTAATTTAATTATGGATCATGCACCTAAGCCGTCAATAGAACGTGAAATCGAAGCGATTAAATATTCATCGGCGCGTTATGCAAAGACAGGAATCACATGGTGGCAAGACGCATGGGTTGATCCAGGTATGGCGGAAGCATATTTAGAAGCAGAAGAGCGCGGAGTACTAGCTCAAGGAGTTAACTTGGCTTTTCGCGCAGACCCACGTACGTGGGAAAAAGATATGTCTTACTTCATCGAGATGCGCAAGAAGATAGAAGCATCTTCGAAGAAAAAGAACCTCACCGCCGTAACGATTAAATACTTTGCAGATGGTGTCATCGAAGGCGGAACAGCTGCAATGCTGGAGCCATATAGCGATGATCCATGCAGCCACGGAATGCCAGTGTGGGAGTGGCCAGAACTTTCACGTGCAGTTGCTGCCTTTGATAAATCAGGATTTCAAACACACATTCACGCAATTGGAGATGCAGGTATTCGCGCAGCACTAGATGCAATTGAGGGTGCACAAAAAGCAAATCCTGCATGGGATCGTCGCCCAACAATTGTGCACGTGCAGTTATTAGATCCTGCTGATTTTCATCGCTTCCGCGAACTTGGCGTTATTGCAAACTTTGGACCGCTTTGGTGTCGCCAAGATCCGATGCAAGCAATTTCATCTGCGCCACGTATCGGACCAGAGCGCACAGCGCGTCAATATCAATTGCGTTCCTTGATTGACGATGGTGTTCGCGTTGCATTTGGCAGCGACTGGCCCGTGACGTCAGAAGTTGTTCTCGAAGGTTTACCAGTTTCAGTTCATAGACAGACTCCTGATAAATCACCTGCTGGCGGATGGATTCCTTCGGAGGCAATCACGATGCCAGAGGCATTTGCTTCTTATACAAGTGAAGTTGCTTTTCAAGCTTATGGCGATAAAACATGGGGCACATTGGCTCCAGGATTTAACGCAGACTTTGTGGTTTTACCAAAGAATCCTTTTGAGATTGATCCACATGCAGTGAGTGACATGGTTGTGTTACAAACTTACAGAAACGGAGAAGCCATCTACTCTGCATGAGTAGATGGCTTCTGCCGTAGTAAATTAATTAGTGCTTGGTTAAGTTTCCTTCTGCTGCTGCCATTGCTGCTTCTTTCTTAAGGTCAATACCTTTTGAAAGAATGATGTAAGCAATTGCGCTTACCGGAAGACCAACGAAGAGTGAATAATCCACACTTCCAAGGCTCTTAGCAATTGGACCAACATATGGTGCTGTTACGAAGAATGGAATCATCACAACAAAACCGATGATGTAGGCAAGGTTTCCACGCCATCCCCAACGTCCGTAAATTCCGTCCTTCTTAAAGATTTCACCAATTACATATACGCCCTTGCGAACGTAGAAGTAATCCACCAAGTTAACCGCAGTCCATGGTGTGAAGAGGTATGCCAAGAAGACAAGTGCGTTTCCGTAGAAGGTATTAAAGCGCGCTTCTCCAACGAATTGGGCAATACCCCATACAGAGATACCCATTACAAGAAGTGCAGTCAAACGAAGTTTCTTAGTTGGCTTAACGCTCTTGAATGAATCAAGCATTGAAATCAAAGTAAGTGATCCACCGTATGCGTTTACTGACATAACGATGAGAAGACCTGCGAGAAGCAGAATCAAAAGAATTGTTCCAAAGCCGCTGAAGATTGAATCGCCAACAGTTTTGAATGCTTCTACTGGAGTGAGTTTTCCATCTGGACCTGATGCAAATGCACCAAGGCCGAATACCCACACACCTGAGAGCGCTGATGCCCAATATGTTGAGTGGAATGTTGCACGTACGCCTTCTTTTGCTGGCAAGTAACGTGAATAGTCAGATACATACGGTGCCCATCCAAGTTGGAAACCAGCGACAATAACGAAAGCTGTCATTGTTGGCGCCAATTGGAAGTTGCTTAGATCGAAGGCACCAGCTGGGAATGAGCCACGAACAAGTACGCCAATTGTCATAAGTACAAGTGCCGCCATTGATGGCCAATACAACACCTTGTTAACGAAGTGAATCTGCGCATATCCGTAGATTGCAATAACGGTTGCAATAACTGCTGCAATAAAGAATCCGAGCTCTGCTGGAATCTTAAAGATTTGGTGTATCGCAGAACCAGAGAGAATTGCATCTGAAGTGTTGTATGCAACGTAGTTAGCGAGCGCGAAGATCCACACTGTTAGCGCCGCACCGATATAACCAAACTGAGCACGTGATTGCACAAGCTGTGGAAGTCCAAGCTGTGGTCCCTGTGCTGAGTGAAATGCCATAAAGAAAGTTCCGAATAGCGAACCTGTAACCACCGCGATGATTGTCCAAATGAGGTTTGCACCAAGTGAGAGTGCAACTACACCTGTAGCCATTGCTGTGAGGTTTACGTTTCCTACAAACCAAACGTTACGTAGGTCGCGAGCCTTACCAAAACGTTCTGCGTGAGGCACGAAGTCAACGCTTCGAGTTTCTACTTGGGAAGGTGCCAATGCTTTATCTGACGAGCTCATTGATTCTCCTTATAGGTACCCGGAATGCCCCGGACATAAAGAAAATGGTAGAGCGCAACAAGGGATATGTCTTGGATACCCGTGAGTTTTTCTACCTAATTTGAGCGTGATTACAGATTATTTTGCGGCAAATGCACTAATCAGTTCGTACATGACATGCCATTCCGCTTGATAAGGCACTTGCTGATTAGTTAAGAAGTCTTTAAAAGTCCTTGTGTGCAAAAACGTGTGCAAGGTAGTTAAACATGCTGGTCAGAGGCATATACCGTAGGTGTCCGGCTTATAGGGCGACTCTTCTTTCTTTATCCTCGCTTGCGGAATGTTAA
>JBAWYW010000085.1:0-3600 GCA_037143395.1 Actinomycetes bacterium
GCGTTCAATCAAGTCCCCGTCGGCGGCGCGGCTAAGGCGAACCGTTGGGCCGCCCGCAACCCGAAAGGCTCTTGCCGAACATCCAGGTACACTTAGCATCACGCTACCCCTCCAAATCTGCAAACACTTGTTTGATTTATGGTATACTGGCGTTCTGTTACATGGTAGACCGTTAGGTAAGGGAATTATGTTTAGTCCTCGAAAGAACCAACCTATAACCCTATCGCTCTTTTCTGGTGCTGGTGGATTGGATATCGGATTCCATCTTGCAGGGTTTCATATTGTTGCCTGTGTTGAAAAAGAGCCGGTTTTCTGTGATACGCTACGTAGTAATGTCGGCAGATTCTTCGATGAACGTTGCCAAATCCTTAGCAGAGACATCCGAGATCTTGATCCTTCTGAAATCAACAACCAACAGATTGACTTCATCATTGGTGGACCTCCGTGTCAGAGTTTCTCGGCAATTGGTCGGAGAGCTGGAGGTGCTGAAGGTATACGAAATGAGCGCGGTAGCCTTTTTGAACACTACTGCCGCTTCGTTAAGCACTTTCAGCCGAAAGGTTTTGTCTTCGAGAATGTAAGAGGAATTCTAGGATCGAACAAAGGCGAGGATTGGAAGAGGATTATTAGTGCTTTTTCAGATCTTGGGTATAGATTATTCTACCGTATCCTCGATACTGCGGATTATGACGTACCACAACATCGAGAAAGATTATTAATGGTTGGTCTTAGGGAAGGTGATTTTTCTTTTCCAAGACCTACGCGTGGATCAAATTCATCTACAAATACTCCACATATGACTGCCTTGGAAGCAATCGAAGACTTGCAAGATCCAACGGAGATTTGTCACATCTATCCCGGAAAACACGGCAAACTGCTTGCCGAAGTACCTCCAGGAATGAACTATCACTACTTTACCCGAGAAATGGGATACCCTCATCCGGTATTTGCTTGGAGATCCCGATTTTCTGATTTTCTATACAAGGCCGATCCACATAAGCCAGTGCGAACCATTGTTGCACAACTGGGAGCATATTCTGGTCCTTTTCACTGGAAGAATAGAAAGTTTACATTTCCTGAGTTCAAAAGATTACAATCATTTCCTGATGATTATCTATTTTCTGGTAGTAATAATATTGCATTAAAGCAATTAGGAAATTCCGTTCCTCCGGTTTTTGCGAATCATATAGCCTTAGCAGTAAGGCAACAAGTTTTTCAATCTGATTTAGGTGTTGAATTACTTGGTTTAGAAGAAAAACTCTCGTTCGATTCAAGGAAATCCAATAAAGCAAAAACAACGCGACGCAAAAGGTTGTCCCAAGAAGTTCTTATGCTTCCTCTCTTTGATATAACCAAGGAAACCGTTGAGCGAGAAGATACCAAAGAATTAATAACATACATATATTATGATTCCATTAAAAAAGTAGTAAGAACCCCTCTGCAATCGTATCACGTAGGGCCATCATATAAGGAAGTTATTCGGCGCACGAACAGAAAATGCACTATCGATGTCTTTGATCTGGTTTTTCCGACATCAAACAACAATAAGCCATCAATTACCTACACGATCAATTTTCGCCATACGGTCGGCAATGGTCTTGAAGAAATAGAATGTTCTCTTTATTCAACCAAGGGTGATGATGTTTTTGTTGCCTGGGATTCGATAGAGTCGTATATTCAGGCAAATACATCATATCAAACAATGTTTGATATATATGGCCACTTCACTGAACCACACCCAATATTTGATCTGCAAGCCGATGTATCGGATCACAGTACACATCCAGCAATTCAGTTTGCCAAGCGATTTAGCACACGAGAATCGACAAGCAAAGTACTCCCTGCTATTGCATTAAAGGCCATTTTCGCAAACGATGGAGAAAGCAACCAAGACGATTTTGATTTCACTAAAACGGTGCGCTACTTACGACGATTAAGGTTTGACATACGCGTTAACGAAACGAATCCAAGTATTCCACCAAACTATTTTCGTTGCTGCTATCCGTTTACCATCAGCCTTCATCGGCAAGTCTCAGTAGCTTGGAAAGACAAAGAGTAAGGAAACACATACAATGGAAACGTACGAAGAGGTTCTTGCGAGAGCGTACAGCTTTGCTCAATCGCTTTCGGTGAATTTTAGTGGCGCTAATGATGGTAAATTCTCCGACGTTCGTATTATCGAAACACGCAGTCAATATAGCGTTACAAAAGACATCAATGAGTCTTTTCAACGATATGTACAGCACAATAATCTCGAAGAATTTCTGAAAACCATGAAGAACGGAGAAGTTGTTTCATTAGGCAAGAGTATTGCCCAAGGAGTATTGACCATCGTAGAAAATCTAAACAAAAACAGATCTCTTTATAGTATTCTTATAACCTGCTTAGTTGAGAAAATTGTACATCCATCTCAAGATGTCCGTTTTGCTCAATCGAATCTTCCAAATGGCTATTCTAATCGCTCGACAGATCAAAATCACATTACGCCTTTTTTGAAGATAAAGGGTTTGACTGCCTGTGCAGCGAGCGGTGCAGAGAGTGGTCGTAACATGGAGCGTCCATTTCCTTATAAATTCGATTACCCTGGGAAGCCAAAAGGTGCTGGGAATTTGGAGGCTTTCTTGGGTATTCTACATGCCATACAAGAAGAAAATTTCGATCCGTTTCCTATTTTGGTATTGCTTATGGCTCTCGATATCCACAACAAAGTTGATATATCCACGTTTGAATACCCTTCTTCTAAAGAATTGACTATACAAGAAATATTCAATGCGGTAATGCGTCATTTTGAAGAGGCAAAGGGCAATGGCAAAGCACGCCTTCCCGTTTTAGCTATTCAGGCCATCTATCAATCCCTGGTTCCCGAACTCGCAAGGTATAAAGGCACAGTTCTGAGGGATCCACCGAATCGCCATACTGGAAATGACAAAGAAGGTTGGATAGGGGATGTTCAGGTAGACCATTCTAATGGTTTGCCCTATGAATCGGTTGAAGTGAAATCAGGTAAACAGATAGATGTTGGAATGCTCCTTACATTGCCTCGTAAATTCCACGGTAATATCGTAGATCGTTATTATATTTTGTCTACTTGCACCGAGTATATTGCTCCTGATAACGAACAAGAGATAATGAAAACTGTTGAACTGATGCGATTAAAAACAGGTTGTCAAATCATTGTGAATGGCCTCCATAAAAGTATATGGTATTACCTTAGAATGATATCGAAACCTAATGAGTTTTTGAGCAACTACACATTCCAGGTCTTTTCAGATAGTGATGTGAAAGACGAACACCGTGTGCTTTGGAGTGGCATATTGAAGGATGTACAAGGCGAATCATCTGAGTAAAAAAACCGTGTTTTTTGGTATTGAAAATTCATATATAATTACCTTGAAAATTATAAACAGTACGGTTCTGTCAATCCACGGCCCAACATGGCCTGCACCTGATGCCGCTGGCACGGCTTGAAACCCGTGGCGTTTTATGTTTTTCGTCTCGTGCTGCTGCTCGTGGCGCTTTACACAGCTGCCAGCGGCACAGGTGAGGCCCAGCGTTGGGCCGCTCGCAACCCCTAAAGCAGGTGCCGGACGGTCCCGGCAG
>JBAWYW010000086.1:0-3594 GCA_037143395.1 Actinomycetes bacterium
CTTGCATCACTTGCAGCAATTTCAATCTCGGCAAATCTCATTTGTATGCCAATTGCTGTTGCAATATCCGGTCAGTTTTCACTTACTTCACTGATCAGCAATATTTTGGTTGAAACCATAGTTGGGCCTGTCACAATCGTCGGATTTATTGCTGCGCTCTTCTGTCCGTTTTTACCCTCCCTTTCGTACATCATGCTTCTGACCCAAAAGCCATTAACGGCGTGGGTCTGCTTGGTTGCGAAGGTTTCGGCAAAAGTTCCCGTACTTTCGATCAGCAAAGGCTTCGCAGGCGCAGGGATTATCTGCCTTGTCTTCCTTTGTGGGTGGATCACTTTAAGATGGCGCTCGTGGGCATAACGCTAATTCAAGGGGCAGAGGATCTTCTCGCCGACCGAGCAATTGCCGATGTTGTTGCAGCCAATAAAGGCGCAACGGTCACTCAATTAGATGCTGAAACCTTAGAGCTGGGTGGAATAACTGACGCCCTTGCGCCATCTCTATTTGGAGATGCTCGCATTATTGTTATTAAGGCAATCCAAGATTTAGCAGCAGATTTAGCAGATGAAATCACAGAGTATCTAGATAACCCAGATACCGGAGTCGAGCTAGTTCTTTGGCATAAAGGCGGGGTTAAAGGAAAAGCCTTGCTGGAGAAGATAAAAAAACTTAAGCCCACATTTATTGAAGTTGAAGCTATAAAGAAGGAAAGCGATAAGTCAGAGTTTGTGAGAAGTGAATTCTCTAGACTTGGTCGCAAGATTTCAGCAGATGCCGTGCAGGCGATTGTTGACGCACTTGGAAGTGATATGCGCGAGCTCTCTGCTGCATGTTCCCAATTAGCATCTGATGTGCAGGCTGGGTCAGCAATTGGTATTGAAGATGTCGAGAAATTCCAACAAGGACGTATCGAAACAACAGGATATGACGTTGCTGATGCAACGCTGGATGGAAAGACAGATCAAGCCTTGATTGCACTTCGCCAAGCACTTCAAACAGGAGTAGATCCTGTGCTCATCATTACAGCTCTCTCTGGTTCTATTAGAACTCTTGCAAAAGTATCGGGTGCTAATAGAGGAGCTAAATCATTTGAATTGGCATCTTCTCTTGGTTTACCTCCATGGCAGATTGATAAGGCCAGAAGGCAATTAGGCGGATGGACTCCTTCTACTTTGGCGGGGGCTGTTGTGGCACTGGCCCAAGCAGATGCTGATATCAAAGGCGCAGCTTCTGACCCGATTTACGCCTTAGAGCGCACAGTTATCGCTATTTCACGCGCAAGAAATAAGGGCTAAATCCCAGTTTGAGGCAGGGTGGCTCTGGCTGATAACCTACGCATCTGTTCCTGTGGGACATTACAAATACCGACCGAGTACTAATTAAAAGAATTGAGTTAAATAAGTGGCAAACATCAAGTCTCAGATCAAGCGAATCAAGACCAATGAGAAGGCACAAGAACGCAACAAGTCTGTGCGCTCATCGATCAAGACTGCGATCCGCCGCTTTAAAGATGTAGCTGCTGCCGGTGATGCTGCAAAGACTCGCGATGAACTTCGCGCTGCATCAAAGGCTCTTGATATTGCTGTTTCAAAGGGTGTCCTTCACGCTAACGCAGCTGCAAACAGAAAGTCTGCAATGGCTAAGGCAGCTAATAAGTCTTCTAAGTAATCTAGTTTCCGCAAGCGCTGCGCCCGGAGAAAAATGCCTGCAATACCACTAGCGCAAGCGCCGCAACCATCTAAAACAAAGCAAGAGCAGATTCGCAATTTCTGCATCATCGCCCACATCGATCACGGCAAATCTACTTTGGCTGACCGCATGCTTGGAATCACCGAGGTAGTTGAACAACGCAATATGCGCGCGCAATATCTCGACCGCATGGATATCGAACGCGAACGTGGAATCACAATTAAATCTCAGGCTGTTCGTCTTCCTTGGCGTTCTGGTTTAGATAACCAGGAATACATCTTGAACATGATCGACACTCCAGGTCACGTGGACTTCACCTATGAGGTTTCTAGATCACTCGCTGCATGTGAAGGCGCAGTGCTACTGGTGGACTGCGCTCAGGGAATTGAAGCTCAAACTCTGGCTAACTTGTATTTGGCGATGGAAAATAACCTCACCATCATTCCTGTACTCAACAAGATTGATTTACCAGCAGCTCAACCAGAGAAGTTTGCCGAAGAGCTTGCCAAGCTCATTGGCTGTCAGCCAGAAGATTGCTTGCGAGTCTCAGGTAAGACTGGTGAAGGTGTCAAAGAATTACTCGACCAAATTGTTGCTCAAATTCCTGCGCCAAGTGGAGATGCTAATGCTCCCACGCGCGCGCTGATCTTTGACTCTGTCTATGACAGCTATCGCGGTGTTGTTACTTATGTTCGCGTAAAAGATGGTCACTTAACTGCCCGTGATCAGATTCAAATGTTTTCAACTGGAGTACGCCATGAAATGCTCGAAGTAGGCGTCATCTCACCTGAACCAGTTGCATCTAAAGGATTAGGTGTTGGCGAAGTGGGTTATGTGATTACAGGCGTGAAGGATGTCCGCCAATCACGTGTGGGCGACACAATTACTACTTACAACAATCCAACAAAGACAGCGCTGGCTGGATATAAAGATCCACGTCCGATGGTTTTCTCTGGGCTATTTCCATTGGATGGCGCTGATTTCCCACTTCTTCGTGAGGCCCTAGATAAATTACAACTCAACGACGCTGCGTTAGTTTATGAACCAGAGAGTTCAGCGGCGCTTGGTTTTGGTTTCCGTTGCGGATTCCTTGGGCTCTTACATATGGAAATTGTGCGCGAGAGGCTTGAGCGCGAATCCAATCTTTCACTCATTTCTACTGCCCCTAACGTTGTTTACACAGTGACAGATGGCAGCGGCAAAGAGATCATTGTGACTAATCCTTCTGAGTATCCAGATGGCAAGATTGAAAAGGTTGAAGAGCCTATTGTTCGCGCAACCGTGCTTGCTCCCGCTGAATTTATTGGAACCATCATGGAGCTCTGCCAAGAGCGGCGCGGAGTTCTCCTCGGCATGGATTATCTTTCTGAAGATCGTGTGGAAATCCGTTACACCTTGCCTCTTGCTGAAATTGTCTTTGACTTCTTTGATCAACTCAAATCCCGCACAAAAGGTTATGCATCTTTGGATTATGAGCCAGTTGGTGAATCTGAAGCTGATTTGGTGAAAGTGGATATCCTGCTGCAAGGTGAGAAAGTAGATGCCTTTAGCGCCATCGTTCACAAAGATAAGGCTTATGCCTACGGAACGATGATGACTGGCAAATTGCGTGAGCTGATCCCAAGGCAGCAGTTTGAAATCCCTATCCAGGCAGCAATTGGCGGCAGGATTATCGCCCGAGAATCTATTCGCGCTATTCGCAAGGATGTTCTTGCTAAGTGTTATGGCGGAGATATCTCCCGTAAGCGCAAACTTCTTGAGAAACAGAAAGAAGGTAAGAAGCGCATGAAGATGGTGGGACGCGTAGAAGTTCCACAAGAAGCGTTCGTTGCAGCCCTTGCCACAGATGCTGATATTGATAAAGCAAAGGCCAAAGCAAAAGAGCAAGGCTAATTTGTATGAACAATG
>JBAWYW010000087.1:0-3553 GCA_037143395.1 Actinomycetes bacterium
TTCCACGGTTTGGTGGGTTCAACCGTGACTACGGTGCTCATCGTCCTGACTTTCCTGTTGTCTTAACGATTAGATTAGCAAGCGCATTTACGATAAGAGTCAGCAAAAAGAGAATCAAGCCGGCAGCCATCAACGCTTTGATTTCATATGGACTCGCATCGCCAAACTTCAAGATGATAAGAGAGGCTACGTTTCCACCTGCACCCAGCAGCATCTGCCAATTGATTTGAAAAACGATGTTAAGGACCGTAAATACTGCAACAGTCTCGCCCATTGCACGGCCAAGCCCAAGCATTGCTCCACCGATTACTCCACTGCGTCCGTGCGGGATGACAACTGCCTTGATCATGGCCCACCTAGTTGCACCAAGGGCATAAGCGGCTTGAATCCGATCCAAAGGAGCTTGTGAAAAAACCTCTCGCGACACTGATGTAATGATTGGAATAATCATAATTGCTAGAACTACACCAGCAACAAAAGGAGATCGAGTAAACACCGGTACTTGAACATCAAACACTGGAATAAAACCAAGGTATTTATGCAGGAGTTTTGCCCAATACTCCACACTTGGCATGAGGACTAGAAAGCCCCAAATTCCGAAGAGGATGGATGGAAATGCAGCCATCATGTCAATGACGGTTACTAGAATCTTTTTAAGCCACTCCGGGGCGTAAAAGTTGAGAAATAACGCTGAAAAAACCGACACGGGAAGCGCTATAGCTACGGCAATAAGTGAACAGAGAATTGTTCCAACAAGCATGGCCGCCAGACCAAAGTGGCTCTCAAGCACATTACCTGCATCGTCAGTTGAAATCGACCAATCAGAGTTTGTTATAAAACCCAATCCCTCTTCTCGTAAAACTTCGAATCCTCGGTAAGTAAGAAAGATGGCTATCAAACCCAGTAAGACCAGGGATGATAATCCGCCAGCTGTTACAACGCCACGAAAAACTTTGTCAGATCGACGCGGCTCAGTTGTAATGATTCGAGGAGCGGGAATTATTAACTCTTGAGTTGTCATTTATGAGGCGTACTTTCCAGTCACGAGGAAATAAACGCGACGAGAAATTGATACGGCGTGATCGGCATATCGTTCGTAATAGCGGCCAAGCAAAGTCAAATCAATTGCCGTTTCAATACCGTACTGCCAATTTGGTTCAATGAGGTGGCTGATGAGCTGACGATGCAGCGCATCCATCTCATCATCATCGCGTTCGACTTCAAGGGCCATTTCGGTATTTCTCGTTGCAATTACAACACCAGTTTTGTTGGTGAGCGCTACGGCAACCCGACCTTTCTCAGTGACAATTCCAATTAACTCTGGTGGGATTGCGCATGCTGGGTGGCGAAGTCTTGCGAGTTTGGCGACATGGTGTGCAAGGTCGCCCATGCGCTCCAAGTCCGTGCCCATGCGAAGTGCGGCGACAAGTGCGCGCAAATCAGATGCGACCGGTTGCTGGCGAGCGATAATGTCAATAATTCGATTATCCATTTCATGTTGGTACTCATCGATCTTTTCATCATTTGCGATGATCTCTTCGGCGAGATTCAAATCGCAGTTCAGAATTGCCGAAGTTGCCTTTGACATTGATGTTGATACCATCTCAGTAAGGTCTACGAGAGATTGAGAGACGCCATCGAGCTCGTCTTGGAAAACTGATCTAATGAGTGCCATGTGGCAAAACCTATGTGGAGGTGATGAATAGAGAGCAATGCTTAGGTGAACGGAAGGTAAACTGGCGATTTGTGCCTATAGAGTGGCGACATGAAGTTCTTGCGCAGGGACTTAGATGCCTCAGATCCAAGAGCCCTGCCTGAAATGCTTCTGGAAACCTTGAGCCTGCTAGATGGCGATTCCATGATTTTAGCCCCTGGTGAAATCCCGCTATTTATCACTCCTGGCATCGAAACCCTGGGAGTTCTCAGAGATGAGCGAATTCAGAGCTCAGAGCTTCTGGCGACAATTCGAGTAGTGCGGCGCACGCATAGCCAGCAAGTGGGCAAAATTGATTTTCCTCGAGGTCCTATCGGTGAAGGAAAACATGAGCTCACTGTAAAGGTTCTTCCATTAACAAAAGATGATCTCGTTCTCGTCCTTGTAAGTGATGAGAGTGAAGCACAACGCGTCCATGATGTTCGACGTGATTTTGTTGCCAATATTTCACATGAGTTGAAAACACCGATTGGCGCACTCTCGCTCTTAAGTGAAGCCGTGTTGGGCGCTAAGGATGATCCTGAAGCAGTTGTAAAGTTTGCTACTCGCATGCAGTCAGAGGCGAAGCGTTTAACAGATTTAGTCCAAGAGATTATTAATCTATCCCGTGTTCAAGACTCTGACCCTTTGCAACTTGCTCAAGAAGTCGGCGTCGAATATATGATTCGTGAGGCAATTGATCAGTGCCAAATTTCTGCGGATAATAGAAATATAACTGTTACTTACTCAGAGACCACACCGGCGGTGGTTCTCGGCGACCGGGACCAGCTAATCATGGCTATCCATAACCTAGTTGAAAACGCTATTAATTACTCTCCTGAAAATACAAAGGTCTCTATCTCAACAACGATAGAAAATGGGGTAGTTAATATCGCAGTAACGGATCAAGGAATTGGAATCTCCGAAGCTGAGCAAGATCGAATTTTTGAGCGTTTTTACCGAGTTGATCCAGCGCGATCGCGCCAAACCGGTGGCACTGGACTCGGACTATCAATTGTTAAACACATTGCCTCTAAACATGGAGGCGAAGTAAAAATTTGGAGCGTTGAAAATGTTGGGAGCACTTTCTCTCTCCGACTACCCGTCTATGCACCACCTTTGGAGAGCGCAGAATGACAAAAATACTAATCGTAGAAGATGAAAGCTCCTTCTCTGAGGCTCTGGCTTATCTGCTCGGTAAAGAGGGATTTGAGGTGAGCGTGGCTGAAGATGGTCGCGCAGCTTTGAATACTTTTGCAAAAGAGGGAGCCGATTTAATTCTTCTTGACCTCATGATTCCGGAGATTTCAGGGGTAGATGTCTGCCGTACGATTCGCACAACCTCTCAAGTTCCGATAATTATGTTGACAGCTAAAGATGCCGAAATCGATAAGGTCGTTGGCCTAGAACTCGGCGCCGATGATTATGTAACAAAGCCATACTCATCCCGTGAACTAATCGCTCGAATCAAAGCCGTACTTCGTCGTGGGATATCCGATGCTGAATTAAATGGTGATTTAGAGGTTATCTCAGTTGGACCAATCAGATTAGATACCGCCCGTCATCAGGCATCGGTTAATGGAAATCCAATTGCGCTTCCATTAAAAGAGTTTGAACTACTTGAATTCCTCATGCGCAACTCTGGTCGCGTCTTGACCCGATCCCAATTAATCGATCGTGTATGGGGTGGAGATTATTTTGGCGATACAAAGACCCTCGATGTGCATATTAAGAGGCTTAGATCAAAGATTGAAGTTGATTCGGCTAACCCCTCATTGATTCAAACTATTCGTGGGCTAGGTTACAAGTTAGAGAGTTAAGTCTGAGCGCCACCACTCTCTGAAGATTCTAAGAGTGCTT
>JBAWYW010000088.1:0-3468 GCA_037143395.1 Actinomycetes bacterium
GGTTAGTGGGATACTTTTCTTCTTATGCCAAAGATTTCAGCGCCCTCGATTGTCGAACACAGGGAATTGCGCCGTCAACAACTTATTAGCGCGGCTCTTGAGTTAGCTCTCGGTGAAGGCGCCGAGGCAGTAACCGTTGCGGCGGTTGCAAAGAAGGCTGGATTAGCAAGAAGTTCAATCTATGAATACTTCGCATCCAGTGCTGATCTTATTGCTGACTTAATTCTTGAAGAGCTGGATTACTACTCAAATAGGCTTGCGATTGCGATTATTGATGCTACCGACCCATTTGAAAAAATTGAACACTGGATCGCTGAAGGTCTTCGCTATGTTGCTGATGGTCGTCATATGCTCGTGAAATCTTTAAACACAATTAGTACTCCTGAATTTCGAAAAGAAGAAATTGCAATGGGGCACCGCAAGATGATTGCTCCACTTCGCCAAGCACTTGTTGAAACGGGCATCAAAGATCCTGCTGCTGCGGCAGCATTTCTATCTAGCGTGACAGACGCAGCAAGTATTAGAATTGATGCTGGAAATGACGCAGAGCTCGAAATCCAGAGAGCAAGTACATTCGCTCTCGCAGGACTTCGAGCCCTAGCAACTAACTAATTATTTAGCTGAGAAAGTAAACGGGATTGTTTGATCCTGTGATTTATCCCCTGCTGCGTTGTGATCATTAGTTATGAAAAATACGCAGGTTGTGTGAACACAATCACCCTTTGAAAAATATGGAACAGGCTTCATTGTTATCTTTCCAGCAGCCGATGTTGCACCTTGTGCGATGTCTGCCTTAACTGAACTCACCCAAGCTTGGGCAGTTTGGTCTGAGTTGCAGACAGTTGGTGCTGCGCCCTTAGTAGCAGGAGCCATGCACTCTTGAATGTAAACACCATTTTTAGTTGGCAGTTTTGAAAGCTTAAAGCTGACAACCGCACCCTTTTGTGGCAAATTCTGAGTTGGCGTTGCGGTAACAACAGCTTTTGCCTGGGCAAAAGGCGCCGAGAAAACTACTAAGCCCATTGCCAATGCGGTGATAACTTTCTTATTCATTATTACTCTCATCTCTTCTTGGTCGGTTTATTTGCTAAAGAAAATTGGGACGTACAAATCATGTGTTCGGTCTTGCGTCCGAGTGTGATCCGCGCGAACATAAACAGCACACGGGGTTTTACGGCAATCAGCTGTTCCAATCATTGGTGAAACTTTAAGTGAAATTGAAAATGAACCATGCGCTTTAAATGGAATCGTCAGACCGCGGCCATAGCTAGGTGGGTTTGATGAGATCCAATAAGAAGCACCCTGTTTCCCAGTTTTATCTGCTCCGCCCCCACACGGAGATGGAAGAACTGCTGTTGGAACTATTTTGCACATCGCGACATAAACTCCCACCGACTGATCAAAATTCTTCCCTGTCACAGAAAGCACATCACCAGAGGCAATCGCAGATGTCTTTGATACGCTCAAAATTTCCCCGTGTGTTCCAGTTACTGCTTCTGCAGGATTAGTCGGAGACAGGAGAAAAATCATCGCAACAAATAGAATCCCTTTTCTCACGAGGTAAATGTAGAAGATAGATCAAAAATGTGCTCCGACAAGATGGGGTCAGGTGTCGGTAAATAGAGTGTGATAATTTCCTAGTGAAAAAGCCGGTGCTGATTATGTCACTAACGCTTTCGTTTTTATTCTCAGGAATCACTCAAGTGCACGCTGCACAAGCAAATATCTCAACTGCTGCCGTCGAGCTACCGATTGTTCACTCAGGTGAGATACCAAAATTTCATAGAGTCGTTGCCTTGGCAAATGGGTCTGCTGAGATTATTGCAGCTCTCGGATACGTAAATATTCTGGTTGGCAGAGACGTCGCTTCCACAATGCCGATACTCGCCAGCATCCCAATCGATGAATCAGGAATGCAGGTTTCAACAGAGAAGGTGCTTTCTCAAAAACCTGATCTCATATTTGTTGATGCAAATACATCGCCGGCAAGTGCACTGGCTGCATTCAGACAGGCACAGATCCCAATAGTTAATATCGCAAGTACTTTCTCTTTATCTGGCATTAAAGGCAAAGAGATGGCAGTGGCTAAAGCACTAGGAACACCAAAAGCGGGGACACTGCTCTCTTCACAAATAGGAGCTCTTCGTGGAGCTGCCACGGGAATCAAAGTTGCCTTTCTTTATCTTCGCGGCACGGCGTCAATCTATTTGATTGGTGGAAAAGGTTCCGGAGCTGATTCTTTGTTGAACGCGATCGGAGTTCGCGATGTGGGAGCAGAAAATCTTAAATTGCTATTCGACGCACTCTCCTCAGAGGAACTCATCAAACTTCAACCTGATGTACTTCTACTCATGAGTAAAGGACTCACCTCCGTTGGGGGAATTTCTGGATTAGTTGCCCTTCCCGGTATCGCTCAGACACCTGCTGGACAACATAAAAGAGTTGTAACCGTTGATGATTCCCTTCTTCTTTCATTTGGTCCACGAACAGTCCCAATGGCGCAGATGCTCCGTCCATTAATTATTGCGGCGGCTCGCTCATGAAAAAGAAAATCGTTTACATAGCGACCATTTTTATCATGCTTGTACTTTTCATTCTCTCACTAAAAATAGGAATTCTTCAGATACATGAATCCTTATGGTCTCTCATTGGCAAGCACTCTATTGATGCACAGACAGTATGGGGTGTTCGTTTTCCAAGAGCCCTTGGTGCCATCATCATCGGAGCTGGACTTGGCATCGCAGGTGCAATTGCACAGGGAATTTTTCGTAACCCGCTAGCTGAGCCAACTTTGATTGGTCTTTCTAGTGGCGCGACACTGGGAACGATCGCAATCATTGCAAGTGGTTCAGCCGGCTTTGGTACTCGGATGAATGTTGTTTCTGCAGTGACTGCGGCGCTTCTAACAGCTCTGCTTGTGCAGTGGCTTGCTCCCAATAAAGGCTTTGGCTTTTTGCTTACAGGTATCGCTGTTTCTGCAATCCTTATGGCGGTTGCCGGGCTGCTTATAACAATGTCGCCTAAACCTGGAATTCAATCGATTTCATTCTGGAATTTTGGCTCACTCTCACTGCTAAACAATTCAACAGTGAGCTTGATAGCTCCATATGTTGAAACAGGAATCATTACCGCATTCTTTGTCTCTCGAAGGCTTGATATTTATTCACTTGGAGATCATTCATCTCAGTACATGGGTGTTAATCCACGAAAGTTGCGCCTATGGGCTGTAATCGCACTTGCATTCCTTATCGGAGCCTCTGTGAGCGCAGTTGGGTCAATTGCTTTTCTTGGATTACTTGTTCCACATATTGTCAGATTAATGATTGGGCCAGCACACAGGCGCCTGGTATCTCTCAGCGGGTTTGTTGGAGCAGTTGTGCTTCTGATCGCAGATCTACTAGCCCGAACAATATTTGAACCCAATGAAATTCCGTTGGGGCTTTTGACTTCAATACTTGGAGCTCCCGT
>JBAWYW010000089.1:0-3449 GCA_037143395.1 Actinomycetes bacterium
AGAATGAGCATGAGAGAACAGTAATCTCAGATAGTATTTCTAGCATGCAAGGAAGTGAAGAGTTGAAAATATGATTATTAAAGTCAGCGAATTACAAGCGGATGATTGGCAAAGACTTCGGGCCGTTAGGTTGAAATCTCTTCAGGAGAGCCCCGATGTGCTTGAGGGAAGCTTTGAAGCTGAGTCCAAAGAAACTGAATCTGACTGGCGGCAAAAATTTTCTAAACTCACATATGTAGTTGCATCCCTTCCTGGAAGTGATGTGGGATTGATGTCGATCGAAGTTCTCGATGGTGATTTTGGGGCAACATGCTGGATTGGTGGATGTTGGGTCAGCCCAGAAGCTCGTGGGCAAGGTGCTTTGAGGGCAATGTTTAATTATGTCGATCAACAGACATCTGTGCGTGATTGGAGCAAGCAAGGTCTAGGTGTGATGGAAGATAACCTCCTGGCAATTAAGGCCTATGAAAAACTTGGTTTTGTTGCGATGGGGGAAAAGAAGATTGCCAACGAGGAATTGCATAAGTATTACCAGAGAATGATTCGGCTTACCCCGTCATAATCGCTCTGGGAATGAGCGTTCTGGCGTTTGCGCAAAAGTATGCCTAACATATGCCCATGACAAATAAACTTCGCTGGGGATATTTAAGTGCTGGAAAGATTGCTGCAACCATTGCAGCTGACTTTAAGATCGCAGGTTTGCATATTCAGGCGGTCGGAGCGCGAGACCTAGCTAAAGCAAATGAGTTTGCCGATACCTTCGGTATCGCCAATCGCCACCAGGGCTATGAAGCACTTGTAAATGACCCTGAAGTAGATGTTGTTTATGTCTCTACTCCACAAACTATGCACGCACGAGATGCATTGCTCGCTATTGAAGCCGGTAAGCATGTCTTGCTCGAAAAGCCATTCACGATCACACAGGCCGAAGCGAAGGCAATTGCAGAAGCAGCAGCCCGTAAGAAGGTTTTTGTGATGGAAGCAATGTGGACAAGATTCCTGCCCTCCATGGTTGAAATTTTTAAGGTGATCAATGCCGGCGAGCTAGGCGAGATTCATTCAGTCATTGCCGATCACACTCAGTTTCTGCCACCTGAGCGCGTTGCGCGTCTCTGGGCGCCAGAACTTGGCGGGGGAGCTCTCTTAGATCTGGGCATATATCCCGTTTCGTTTGCCACCCGAATACTTGGTATTCCAGATAAAGCAATTGGAAGCGGAACGATTACCGATACACACCTAGATAAAGTCTCAGCACTTATATTTGAATACAAGAGTGGCGCGCGCGCCTTACTTCACACTTCTATGGTGACAGCAGGTCCTGTAACTGCATCTGTCATGGGAACTAAGGGACACATTGAGATTGATACTCCCTTCTACAACCAGACATCATTTACTCACTATGACTCAATGGATAAAGTCGTTCGCCGCTATGAAGATAAAATTCAAGGCCGTGGAATGCAGTATCAAGCGATCCATGTTGAAGAGTGCATAAATAAGGGACTCCTGGAGAGCCCAATTATGAGCCTCAAGGAATCTGTTGAGATTATGGGTGTCATGGATAACTTGCGTAAGCAAATTGGAATTAAATACCCAACAGAGGGCTAATAGTTTCTAACCGCCATTAAATGGTGGCGTGGCTCATAGTGCTATCTCTCGCATAAGAACATTGAGCGCTAACCCCATGCCTTTTTCTTCGTCGACTTGTCTCAAAGATGGAGACTTCTCTTGCACGTTAATTCGGAGAGAGGATAAGAAAATGGCAAAAGTCATTGATCGTAAATCGTTAGACAAGATCGCGAGCTCAGTTGGAGGACTTCTAGCTGTAGGGCTATTGGTAGCTGGAGGTCTCATGACCTGGGCTTATAACTTCACAAATGATCAGGTAAAGACCCAACTTTCAGCTCAACAAATCTTTTTACCCGCCGCTGGTAGCGGTGGACTAACGAGTTTGCCTGCAGCAGATCAAGCAATTGTTGCTAAGTATGCGGGAGAGCAAGTCATTAATGGTCGACAGGCTGAAGTATTCGCAGACCACTACATTGCTGTTCACATCCGCGGCATTGGCAAAGGCATGACATATTCACAGGCAAGCGCCGCCTCGCTGGCAGCGCCTACTGACGCAGCTTTAGCGGGAGAAGTTCAAACATTATTTAGGGGAGAAACACTTCGAGGAATGCTTTTAAATGCATACGCATTTTGGCAGATTGGGCAGATTGTAAAAGTTGCCTCTTATGTTGCATACCTGGGTGGAGTTCTCTTCCTATTACTAACCCTGCTCGGGTTCAGGCATGGACGCAGGCAAGAATAGGTCTATGCACTTAGGCCTCACCTCTCCGTGAGGATTAGCTCCCTTTTGCGAAGTGCTTGCAAGAGGGGGCTTCTTACTTAGTAGTGGAGGGTGAATTTCAGGGGAATTAAGCAAACACGTCATAAATAGTTGAATTTTCAACAAATATGCAGTCTAAACTATGCATACCAAATACCAACAGGCCGCCCCAGCCTCATATAGTCAAAGGAAAATAATGAACGCAATTGCACTTATCGGAAGAATCTTGTTCTCAATCATTTTTATCTCTGGCGGAGTCAGCCACTTTGTAAAAGTTGAAGCCATGACAGGATATGCAAAGTACAAGAAGCTTCCTGCTGCAAAACTTGGCGTGCTTCTCTCAGGCCTAATGATCCTCCTTGGCGGAATCTATGTACTACTTGGAGTCTACGTAGATCTTGGCGCACTTTTGATCGCCGCCTTCTGTCTCTTGTCTGCCGTTGTCTTCCACGATTTCTGGAAAGAGACTGATGCAACAGCAAAGATGAACTCTCAAACAGCGTTTATGAAGAATCTTTCAATCGCTGGAGCATCACTTGTAATTTTCGTCCTTGCTTACAAGGGTCACGGAATCACAGCTGATAACTTCGGTTGGGTTATCTCAAAGGCGCATATCGCTCTTTGGAAGTAACACACTAAGAATAGAAAAAGCCCGCCAGGGTAATCCCGGCGGGCTTTTTGCTTTAAATCTCTACTTAAGGCTTGAGGCAAGGCCGATGTTGGCTACTGTGAGTAACAAAAGAGTCCAGTAGGCGCCCTTGGTAATCGACTCTTTCTTGGCATTTCTAAATGCCACAACCAAAATGACGATGACAACAACGAGCTTGAGAGCAACCGTTGTGTTGTTGTAGGAAGCCCATTTGGCAGCGTCATCATGATGAAGACCACTTCTGATTCCCACAAGAGCCAGACCTGCCACTAGGGCAGTGAGGGCAAGGTGGGTTAAACCATTGGGCACTTTCTTGGGATTCTTACCTGCTTGCATGAGAAGCAAGACGACGATGCCAGCGACGCATATAACGTGAATTGCAAGGACTAGAGCTTGGAATATTTCGAGAAGGTGCATGAGTAAATTCTAACGGAGTGAGCTCTATTCCACGTGCTTCGTACAGACATTGCGGCC
>JBAWYW010000090.1:0-3415 GCA_037143395.1 Actinomycetes bacterium
AACTACTTGGGCGCTCAGTCATTGATCTCACTCCTCTGGACATAAGTTATGCGTGCTTGACCAGGTATAGCTGGCACTGGGAATGATGGAGCAGGTAGATCTGGCAAGACATCACTTTCTTCGAGTTTGATCTTTGCACGATCAAATAGAGTCAACACTAAGAAGATCACGATGATGACGCCGACCGTGAAAGAAGCAACTACTAAACGAGGGAAATTATGTGCTGACATCAAGCGAAGTGTTGCAAGGATCATGATCCACGCCAAACTTGAAGGAATGAGGACCTTCCAGCCAAACTTCATAAATTGGTCATAGCGAAGCCTTGGAAGAGTTCCACGGAGCCAGACAAAGACAAAGAAGAATGAAATAACTTTGCCAAAGAACCAGAAAAGTGTGAACCAACCGCCAAGCCAACTCTCTGTAAAGCCAAGCCCAGGTAGCGCGTGATAGCCGCCAAGGAACAAAGTTGTGGCGAGAGCTGAAACGGCAACGATGTTGACGTATTCAGCTAAAAAGAAAAGCGCAAACTTAAGTGAGGAATACTCGGTATGGAATCCTCCAACGAGTTCACCTTCAGCTTCAGCAAGGTCAAAGGGCGCGCGGTTTGTCTCTCCCACCATAGAGATTGAATAAATAACAAAAGAAGGAAAGAGCACAACAGCAAACCAATAATGATGCTGCGCAGCAACAATTTCACTCGTTGACATTGAACCTGAATAAATAAAGACAGCCACGAGCGAAAGCCCCATAGCAACTTCATAGGAAATGACCTGAGCACTAGAACGAAGTCCGCCAAGAAGTGGATATGTTGAACCAGATGACCAACCCGCTAAAACAATCCCATAGACGCCAACAGAGGCAATCGCCAGGATATAGAGCACGCCAACTGGAAGATCAGTGAGCTGCATAATTGTTTGGTGACCGAAGAAGTTCACCTTTCCTGTCAAAGGAATAACTGCAAAAGACATGAAGCATGCGGTTGCAGAAATGATTGGCGCAATGACAAAAACAATCTTGTCAGCGGCTGCAGGAATAAGATCTTCTTTCAAAGCCAACTTCACACCGTCAGCAAGTGCTTGAAGTAAACCAAACTTTCCTACGCGGTTAGGTCCTAGGCGC
This sequence comes from Actinomycetes bacterium, assembly GCA_037143395.1. GTDB lineage: Bacteria > Actinomycetota > Actinomycetes > Nanopelagicales > Nanopelagicaceae > PALSA-747. Next base: position 1,120 of record JBAWYW010000090.1, read on the forward strand.
TGCTGCATGCGAGCAACGAGCCTTCGCTCCCCCCACACAGACATAAGTGTGAGAACAACGCAGATAACGAAAATGAGAAGCGCTTTGACCAAAATAACCCAACCTGGGTCTGCTCCTAATATCGCTGTGTTGTTCATACTTTTGTCACCGTAACAGATCCAGATGTAAAACCAAGGTTTGCTATGACTTGTGAGCCTTCTGAATTACGTGGGACCCAAACAAGATTATCTGCAATCTGATCAACAACCACTGGAAGAGTAAGTGAACCCAAAGCACTTGAAATCTTTACTGAATCCCCATCACTCACGCCAAGCTTTGATGACCGAGAAGCTGAGATGTGCGCTGCTGCCTTATGAGCAGTTCCGGCAAGATTTGTCTCACCACTTTGAAGTGTTCCAAGATCAAGAAGCAAGCGCCATGAAACCAAAGTCAGATCAATTGGCGCCGGAGTTGCACTTACTGCAGTAAATGATGCATCTGTCCCATCCCACTTGCCAAGAGAAGCAATCTCTCGCGCAGTAGCGGCAATCGATTCAAGTCCAATTGGTGAGTCAAGTTCATCAGCGAGCATAGAAAGAATACGAAGATCACTACGTGATTGAGCGTCTTCAACTGCCTTCTCAAATGAGCGTGGCTTGCCACTCCAATCAAGGAATGATCCAGCCTTTTCAACTACTGCGGCAACAGGGAGAACAACATCTGCGATTGCAGTAACTGCGCTGTGTGAAATCTCCAATGAAACAACGAATGAGTTAAGCATTTGAGAAAGTGCTTCGGCTGAAATATCTAATGGGTCAACTCCACCAAGAAGTACCGCGTCTAGCGTGCGATTACTTAGCCCTGTGAGGATTTCTGATGTTGAGCGTCCTGGTTCTGCTGGAAGTGTTCCAACTCCCCACGCGGTTGCAACATCTACACGAGCAGAAGAATCAGAAACAGGACGCGCTCCTGGAAGAAGTGTTCCAAGTGCGCCAGATGCAATAGCTCCTGGTTCACCCGCACGACGTGGGATCCACGCAAGTTTTGCGCCAGATGATTTGGAGAGTGCAACAGCTTGGCTCAGTAGCCCTGGAGTTTCAGCAGCGCGCTCACCAACAATAATCACACTCTTATTTGTTAAGCCTGAGATGCCGGAAGCGCTGGCAACTAACTTTGCTTTAAGTTTCTTAGATCCGCGGCTTGAAAGTGGTGCGTCAGAGATTACAGCGAGTCCACGCTTTCTGACTTGGCGATAAATGCGCAAGAAAACAATCGGAGATTCTTCTTCTGGTTCAAAGCCGATAAGTGCAACAGTATCTGCAGCATCAATATCAAGATAGTTTGTGGAAAGCTTTGGAGCGATAGAAGTTAAGAAACTTCTCTCTTCTTCAGTATGAGGACGAGCACGGAAATCAATATCGTTTGTGCCAAGTGCAACGCGGGCAAACTTGCTATAGGCATATGCATCTTCAACTGTTGCGCGCCCACCAACTAATACGCCAACCTTCTTATTTTTAAGTCCTGCTGCCGCTGCTGCTAAAGCTTCTGGCCATGATGCTTCGTGGAGTTCACCATCTGCTCCTCGGACCATAGGCGTCTTCACGCGCTCACGGCTTGTGAGATATTTAAATGCCCAACGACCTTTATCGCAGTTCCACTCCTGATTTACATCTGCATCATCGCCGGCAAGACGGCGAAGTGTCTTTCCACGGCGCATATCAGTACGCATATCGCAACCCGATGAGCAGTGCTCGCAAGCAGAATTAACTGAAACTAAATCAAATGGACGTGCGCGGAAACGATAAGAAGCACCAGTTAGCGCACCTACTGGGCAGATCTGAACTGTATTACCTGAGTAATAAGACTCGAATGGATCCTTCTCGTAAATTCCTACTTGCTGCAAGGCCCCGCGTTCATTGAGAGTGATGAAAGGATCTCCCGCAATTTCTTCTGAAAAACGGGTGCAACGAGCACAGAGAACACAACGCTCTCGATCTAGAAGTACTTGGGAGCTAATGTTGATTGGCTTTTCAAATGTGCGCTTCTCCCCTTCAAAGCGTGACTCTGCTCGGCCCGCAGTCATTGCTTGGTTCTGTAATGGGCACTCACCGCCCTTGTCACATACTGGGCAATCAAGTGGGTGATTAATAAGTAAGAACTCCATGATTCCTGCTTGTGCCTTTTCAGCAGTTTCAGAAGTTAGTTGAGTCTTTACAACCATTCCATTTTCAACAGGCATTGTGCAAGAGGCTTGTGGTTTAGGAAACGCACGACCATTCACTTCAACATCAACCAAACACTGACGACATGCACCAGC
>JBAWYW010000091.1:0-3385 GCA_037143395.1 Actinomycetes bacterium
TTAATTCAAAATGGTCATACAAGAATTATGTATTTTGCTGATAATTTGAAAATTAAACCAACAAAGCTCCGCCTTGACGGATACAAAGCAGCTCTTAAAGATGCGGGAATCAAACTTGATGAGTCTCTTGTTCTTGTTAATTTGGAATCTAATACGAACCTAGATTCAACAATTGAAAATATTTTAAACATCAAAAACCCACCAACTGCTTTTTTCACTTCAAAAACTGAGATTTCAATCAATATTGTGAGCGCGATGCATAAAATAAATAGAACCGATATCGCTTTGGTTTCTTTTGATGATTTTACACTCGCATCTTCTATTCAGCCATCGGTTACTGTTCTTGATCATTCAGCGCGTGAAATTGGCCGCATGGCGATTAAAAAACTATTTGAAAAAATTGATGGCGGAGAATTCAAACCACAAGAACACATTATTCCGTTAAAAGTCGTTGCTCGAGGCTCAGGAGAAATAAGAGTGAAGGTAAGCGCATGAACAACATCTATTTAGGAATAGACCTAGGAACTACCAATACAAAAGTAATTTCAGTTTCCCCTGAAGGAAAGTACATCGCTACAGCTTCTAAGCCAACGGATTGGCTTGTTAAGCCCAACGGGCGCGTAGAGGCAGTTGCTGAAGAGCTATTTGAAAAAATTCTTGCATGCATCGCAGAAGTGCTTATCAAAACAAAAGGTTTGCTAGATAGTCCGCAGGTTGCAGGAATTGGGATTACAGGAATGGCTGAAAGTGGCGTAATTCTCAGTCCACAAGGAGAAATTCTTGCCCAGCCAATTGCTTGGTTTGACTCGCGCGGTGAATCAGAGATGAATGCTTTAGGGGAAGAATTTCGTAAGGAATATCAATCAAAGACCGGTTTGGTCTTTAAAGCTGAGTCTTCCTTATCATCGCTACTGTCTCTAAAGTCTGAAGGCTTTGATTTTTCTAAGCCAGGCATAGTCTGGCTTAACGTGCTGGAGTATGTTGCATTCCGTTTTACAGGAACGCAAGCCACAGAACCCTCACTCGCATCTAGAACAGCTCTTTATGATCAATCAACGCTCTCCATCTGGAAGAGTGCTCAAAAGATTTTAGGAATTAGTGAAAGTTTCATTCCAGAGCAACGATTTGCGGGAGATTCTTGGGGGGCAATTTCCTCAGGAGACTTTCAGCCTGAAATTCAAGGCGCCGTTGTAACTGTTGCTGGCCATGACCACGGAGTCGGCGCAGCAGGATCAGGAGCAACAGGGAGTGATCAATTATTTAATTCCGCAGGAACAGCAGATGTTGTTTTCCGCAGTGTTCCAAAGACGCTTACTGATGAACAACGTTTCGCTCTGACAGAATTTGGCGTATCAGCAGGAAGACATTCACTTCAAGGTGCAACCTCGCTTATTGGTGGATCTCGCGGAGGTTTAGTACTACGCCGTGCACTTGATCTACTGGGCGCAAGACGCGGAGAAAAGCTTGAAGAGATTGATAACGCCTGGAAGGCCGATCGCACCTTTCATGATGTTATTGATATGACGCAAACGAAATCTATTTCGAACGACATTCAAATCACTTTGACCGGCGATGCTGGCCCCAATGAACTTTGGGCTGCTGCACTTGACTATATGGCTGGGGAAAATAGCAAGATGCTTAAAGGAATTGATGCCGTTGTTGGAACGCATAAGACAGCGCTTTCAGCAGGTGGCTGGATCAAACTTCGAAGTGTTCGCGAGATGAAATCTTCCGTGATTCACGACTTGTCATTTTCACATATTGATGAAGCAGGCGCATTTGGCGCTGCATATATGGCTTCCTGGGCTCATTCGAGTTCGGGTGAATCTTTGATCGAACATATAAATCAGAGAGTCAAAATTCTGAATTCTGAATTTGAGAATTTAGGGTCCAAATAACTAGCTAGAACCAAGGGATAGGAAAGGTAGAAGAGATGAGCAAAGTCGTATCACGCCCGCTCAATGGGCTTGCAAGTATCGCAAACAGCGAGGGAATCTTCTCAATTGTCGCGATGGATCAACGCAACACACTAAAGAGAATGTTCGCCGCAGTTGGCGTAGCAAACCCAACAGATGATGATATGTATGGAGCGAAGATTGCCGTTGCTTCCGCACTTTCAAAGTCAGCTTCAGGAATCTTGCTTGACCCAACATGGGGTGTTCCTGCAGTAAACGAGAATGATGTTCTACCTCCAACATGCGGTCTACTAGTAGCGGCAGAGAATCCAAACCGTGGTGATTTCAATGGAGAGCCTCGTCCAAGTGCAATGCCTGGACAAGACGCTGCATGGGTTAAATCAATGGGTGGACAAGCTGTAAAAGTACTTGTGAGCATGCATCCTGGTCGGCCAATAAAAGCTGGAGAGCCAGATATCACATCTGAAACCGTTGAACTTGTACGAAGCATTGTTGCCGATTGCAAAGCTCAAGGTATCCCTTCAGTAATTGAAAACCTTATCTATCCACTTCCTGGTCAAGAACTCACTGACCAACAAAAAGAAGATCTCATTGTTGAATCTGCAATTTTGCTCAACGATGTGAAGCCTGACCTTCTCAAGCTTGAATTTCCGATCACAGAACGCGGAGCAAAGCGCATTGCAGAAGGAATCACTGTCCCTTGGGCAGTTCTCTCTGCGGGTGTTGCCTTTGATCAATTCAAGAAGGCCATCATCATCTCTTGTGATGCTGGCGGTGCTTCAGGATTCATCGCAGGCCGCTCAATCTGGAAGGAAGCAATCGGTATGAGTAAGGAAGAGCAGCACACATTCCTGACAACTACAGCTATTGCTCGTCTTGATGAACTTAACGCAACTGTTGAAGGGCGTGCTACGCCTTGGCAGAAGGCAAAGCGAGCATAAATCTCTAGAGATTGAGTGCCCCATAGCCAATAAATACGGCTACGGGGCACTCATACTTTCTAGCCAATAGAATATGAACAAAGGTCATTGAAGGGATTAATTGTGCCTCAGTACAAGGTTGCGATTATTGGAGCAGGCCCAGCAGGTTATTTCACTGCCCAAGCCCTCCAGAATGCACAGACTGAAGAGATTACCTTTGCCATCGATATGTTTGAACGCTTACCAACCATGTGGGGACTTGTGCGCTCAGGCGTTGCACCAGATCACCCAAAGATTAAGACGGTTTCCAAGGTTTTTGAAAAGATAGCAAGTGATCCTAACTTTCGCCTTTTTGGAAATATTGAAATCGGTACCGACATTGATATTGAAGAGATCTGTCCCCGATATGACGCAGTTGTGATGTGTACGGGATCATCTGAAGGCAAGAAGCTTGGAATCCCAGGCGAAGAGTTGCCTGGTTCACTTTCTGCAGCAGAATTCGTCCCTTGGTATAACGGACACCCTGATTATGTTGACGTTCAGGTTCCA
>JBAWYW010000092.1:0-3378 GCA_037143395.1 Actinomycetes bacterium
CAAAACGACGATGCGGTCAGTGACTTCAAGAACATGCGGCAAAGTGTGTGATATAAATACAACCCCAAGACCCCGAGCCTTAGCTGCACGAATTACCTGGAGAACTTCACCGGCCTGCCGTGCACCTAAGTGGTTGGTGGGTTCATCCAAAATGATTACTTTGCTAGCCCATGAAACTGCGCGACCAATTGCAACGGCTTGACGCTGCCCGCCGGAGAGTTGTGAGACCGAACGGCCTGATTGAGGTACGGCGATCCCTACTTTTTCAAGATTTTCGTGGGCTTCGATATCCATCTCTTTTTGAGAGAGAAATCCTAATTTTCCAAGAACGCCTTTGACGTATTTCTCTCGGCCCAGAAAAACATTTGCACTCACTGACAAATCTGGAGCTAAGCCAGAATCTTGATATAACGTCTCCACGCCAGCTTCGAGGGCATCGTGTGGCGAATCCCAGTGACGCTCCACTCCCTCGAGGGTGATGGTTCCTTCGCTGGGTTGGTGAGCCCCAGAAAGAACCTTGACTAACGTGGACTTGCCAGCCCCATTATCTCCGACCAAACCTACAACTTCGCCTGCATGAATTTTGAAACTTACATCGGTCAGTGCAACCACCGAGCCATAATTCTTAGACACATGTGAGACCTCATAAAGCACAGAAGTTGTATTCATCGCATCTCCCTACTTTCTGGCTCTACTGCGCAGTTGCTGGAGTAAGACAGCGGCAGCAATAAGAATCGCAACTACAACTTGCTTCCAGTTTGCCGCCACATTGATGATGATCAATCCACTAGTGACGGTTGTTAAAATCAGGGCACCTAAAATTGTTCCAGACAGTTTTCCAGTACCACCAGTCAACGCAATCCCACCAATAACAACAGCGGCAATTGCCTGTAATTCGCCACCTTGACCCGACGTCGGTGCGCCAACACCCAATCTTAAGTAATAGTAATAGCCGGCTAATCCAGCAAGTATGCCTGAGAGAATGTAAATCTTTGCCAGATGACGATTAACGTTTATTCCGGCAGCACGGGCAGCAAATGAATTAGAACCTATTGCATAGGTGTAACGACCAAATCGCGCTTTCGACAAGAAAGCCCAAGCAATGAGTACAAGTATCACGATAATAATTCCAGGCTTAGAAAGCGGCCCAATAGTTGGCACGGTCATTGAAATAGCATTTTCTGGACCGCCGCCGACTGGACCACCGCCAGTAAACACAATCGAGAGACCGGCGCCTGCGCCCATGGTGACCAGAGTCGCGATAAAGGGAACTACGTGTGTCTTTGTAATTAAAAATGCATTGATGGCACCAACAATAATTCCCGTTCCTACGGCAATAAGCAGGCCAACTATCAAAGTGAAATTCTGGCTGTGATGCGAAGTTGTTAAATGTTCCATTTCAAAAGCTGCAACAACACCAGCAATGCCAACTGTCGATCCCACCGAAAGATCGATGCCACCAGAAATGATTACGAAAGATTCTCCGACGGCAATCAAAATAATAGGAGCCCAGTCTGAAAGAATATTTCCAAATACAGCATTCGAGAAGAAGATTGGGTTGCGCCATGTAAAGAAGGCGACCATAAGAATCAGGACAACGAATAAAAGTACTTGTTGATTGCCAAGTATTCCTTTGACTCGAGTCTTCACTGAATCCATCAATTCACCTTTGCTCACTTGCGTTATTTCCTTGTTACCAAGGAATTAGGTTGATTGGCGCAAATCCCCTCCGCGCCAATCAACCTAATCTATCGTCTAGGCCTTATTAGGCAACGTATGTGTACTTCACGAGGTCAGCAGCGGAAGTTGATGCGCTGAGAACCACGTTAGGAATCACGACGTTCTTCTTGATCTTTGCGATTCCGGCTGCATCCTTATCCAATGTTGCAACCAAGTAGTCAATTGCAAGCTTGGCTTCAGCAGCTGGATTCTGAGCAACAAGAGCAGTGAAAACGCCCTTCTTGATCAAATCAACGTTTCCTGGGTAAGCGTCATATCCGATCAATGCAATCTTGCCAACGAGGCCCTTCGCCTGAAGTGCTGAGGCAGCACCGGCGGCGTTGGTTCCATCGATTGCAAAGATGCCGTTGAGCTTTGGATACTTTGTCAACCAGTTTGAAACGTTTGTGTTTGCAACGGATGGTTGAGATTGTGAGTATGCCTTATCGACAATCTTGATGTGTGGGTAACGTACTTTGATACGAGCAGTGAAGCCATCCAAGCGACCAACGTTTGTTGTTGCAGTTGCAGAAGTAAGTCCTACAACAACCTGGTATGAACCGCTTGACTTGTACTTAATCGCCTTTGCTAATGCATCAGCAGCTTTTGCGCCACCATCTGCGTTATCACCCGTGATAAATGAAGTTACCTTTGAAAGATCATTGACATGTGTGTCAACGTTAACAACTGGAATGCCAGCCTTGATTGCTTTGTCATTAGTTGCCTGTAGAGCTGTTGGATCTGTTGGGATCAGCACTAAGCCGTTTGGCTTCTGTGCAAGTACCTGATCAGCAATAGGAATTTGAGTCGCAGGTGAGTAGACCGATGGGTCTCCTTGCCAAATGATTGTTACGTTCTTAACAGCTGCTTCAGCATCTGCGCCAACTTTCATTGCCTTAAAGAATGGATCTGCTTCTGCACCCATTACGAATGCGATGGTGTACTTCGTTGCAGCATGTGCAGGTGCCATCATGCCAACGGAGAGCATTGCTGCAGTAGCAGTAAGAGCCACGGCGGCAATTGAGCGACGCTTTGCCATATTTTCCCTTTCGATTTTTCCACTCACCTTGAGTGAATCGGTAAACTTCGTTATCATGTGAGACAACGTTGTCCCGAAAGGTACCCACAAGAAAATTCTTGGTCAACAGCTTTGAGCGCAGGTGTTTATAACGATTTCATAACGGAAAATTCTGAGGAGTAGGTAGATATGAGCCAGGACTGGAAAAGAGAAGTAAGCGCCCAATGGAGCGCGGCGGAGGTTGCCGAATTCTGCGCTCACATAGGCATCGATTTCGAATCAACCTTCGCTGACTCACTGGCGAGCGCTGCGCATTCTCACAATCCTTACGCTGGCTACCGCTGGGAGATCATGCAGAATTCGCGGATCAAGCCTGGGGTTCTTCACCTCGTACCGCCACTCGTGAGCGCGGAACCTACCGTGTGGGAGGAATGGTTTTTTGTGGACGGGCAAATGCATCATCACGTCTTGCGCAATCACTCACATGCGCAAGCCACGCAGACATGGCAAGGAAAGGATGATGAGCACCCCGCAGAAGTCCATAACGTGTTGTGGCACCATTTCAATGATGCAGATTTACGGCCATCTGCGTTCCAGGGCTAATTCTTAACGATAGGAGTGGGCCCTGTCGGGCTCGAACC
>JBAWYW010000093.1:0-3367 GCA_037143395.1 Actinomycetes bacterium
AAACGCCACGGGTTTCGGGCCGCGCCAGCGGCGTCAGGTGCAGGCCATGTTGGGCCGTGGGTTTGGGTACTCGCCGTAAGAACTGAAAGAAAGCGGCGAATTAGATCATCGCAGGATGCTACTTGTAGTCTGTAGACTTATAAGTAGCATCCTGCGATGATGTCTTTAGTTGTCGTCTGTTCAGGTAAATTATATGCCTACTAAAGTAACTGAAGAAGAGCTTGAATTGCGCAAGGTTTTAGCAGAGAACATACGGTCTTATCGTCGTCTACTGGATCTGTCGCAAGAGCAACTTGCTGATCTTTGTGGTCTTCATAGAACATATGTTGGTTCTGTTGAGCGATGTGAACGGAATGTAACCCTTAGTACCCTCATTGCATTTGCCAATGCTCTAGAAGTTTCAGTGCCTAGCCTTTTAAGCAACAAGGAGAAGTAAATTGACTGAAAGAAATGCACACGAGATCGTAGCTGCAATAGGAAGAAGTGGTTTTTCTATCTATAGTCCAGTTGAAGTTGGTTCGGACTTATGGATAACCTCTCCAGAACTTGAGTTACTCCTTAATGAAGGATTGAGAAGTTTTTCTCTAGGTGGATTACCGCTACGTACTCGATCCAAGACAGTTAAGGAAGAGGTATGCAGGCTATTAGGCTATCCTACTCCGAAGTCATTTCAAAAAACTCACCCCCGTTTCTTTGGTCAAATGTTTGACGTGTATGTTCAGAAATCAAATAATCTTCAAATATGGAATGACGAGCTATCGGCAGTTCGACGCTATGTATTGATTCGTGTTTCGACAGATGGTACAGTTGAACGGGTAAGAGTTGTTACAGGTGATACACTTGCATTACTAGATACAACAGGTACGCTCACACAAAAATACCAAGCTAGACTAAGTATTGGAGATGAAACAACGGAATTAGTATCTAATTGCGATACAGCTAATATGACATACACAATGTTGCGAGAACAATACCCTGTATTCTTTCAGAGTCCTACAGACTATCCAACAATTGATTCGTTACTTCCGATAGAAGAAATATTTAACCGTTTACGGTTATTAGTAGGAAGTAGTTTTAAGGATACCGGGCATGATCAGGAGCGTAACAGAGGGGCTGAACTCCATCGCATGATCTGCCAACAACTTGGTTACGCTATTTATAGAGATGATGGTCGTTTTCCAGATATTCGCAATCAGTTATTGGAAGTAAAATTACAAACATCACCCACTATAGATTTGGGACTCGTGCGGCCCGATAGTCAAGAATTGTTAGATTTGCCTCAGATTAACGGAAGGCAAATTCGGCATTGTGATGTGCGCTATGCAATATTTTACGGGCACAGGGATGGTCAAATAGTCACTCTTTCTCACTTTTATCTTACTACAGGAGAAGCTTTTTTTAGTCGATTTAATCAATTTCAAGGCAAAGTTCTTAATAAAAAACTTCAAATACCATTACCTCGTACTTTCTTCAATTGAAACACCAAATGATTGCCATACTAGTTTATTTAGGCTCTTTTCTAGCACTTGTGATTCGGAGGAGGGAGTGACGTTATATATCTCCTTTGACATTTGAACGATGCGCTTCCCAATAATAGAATAAGGATCGGGTAGTGGGAATTTTTCGACATACTGTGTGATGAATCGTCGCCTTCCTGCATAGAGCTTATTATTGAATTTATGATCGTAAAAATACTCTATAAATGACGAATTACCTACCGCCAAAGCCAACCAAAGAAGATCTTCTTGCTTTTTATTTTGATACGTCAACCAATAACAATCTCCGTTTACAATTGACCCTTCAAGATCCATCCAAAAAGTAGGCTTATCTGATATGTCACGAAACACAACCTTTGGACGAATCCAAAGATCAGGATCTTGTGGAACCCAAATCTCAAACCAATTCCTGCCAGTTGCTAAAACATAATCCCTAGCCTCAAGAATAGCTCGGTGTTGTTCAAGATACTTTGCACTGCGAGGAAATTCTTTTAGATCTACAGCCACTCTTTTCCCCTCAATGACTTGATGCGTATAGAGTATTTTTCGGCTATTACTAGATTGAAGAGCCCTAAATCTTCGGGCAATATGATGCGTTATGAGGGGCTTTAATAATTCTGGTCGTTCAGTATCAGGAATGTCATTCCAGTTTGTCCTGATAAACACTTTATCAGCAGTAGTTTTAACTCCTACTCGAATTTTATCAATATCGCCAAAGACGCAATATGTATTTTTTTTAACTGTAGCAAGCCATGAAGTAGTTTGATCGGTTGAAATTCGCCAAACGTCTGTCGTTCCATTTCCATATTCGAGATTACCTTGACAAACAAGAAACTTTCGTCCATCATTCACTTCAACGATGCCATTTTGAAGCAGAGAATCTATAACATTTTGGCAATGAATGTCAACTTTTGCAGAAGGAGTTGAATATATTGTGGTAAATTTTGTTGGAAGTACAGAACCTACTGCTTTATTTTTCTTTCGGAGCAGCAAAACTGCTGGCAAAACAGCGGCACCGAACAGACGAGTATCACCTAAGTCCCATACATGAAGAATATCGAAGTAATTGATAATGGTTTTTCGTGTCTCGATACCGGATTTTGTTGTCATAAAACGATTAGATACAATTACTCCTGCAATACCACCAGGCGTTAAAGTGCGTGCAATACCCTCAATAAAGGCGTGATACAGATCTACTCTTCCGGATAAGCCGAATTTTTGCGAGAGAATACGTGACTGATCTGAACCCATAACTTGAGTTCGGACATAAGGAGGATTTGCAATGATTAAATCAAATTGTTCTGATGTGAGTGAAGCAAAAAGACTTCCATGTACTTGATTTTCATAATTATCAAGCACGAATTCAAGAAAATCTTCTCGATTAAGTCTCATATTCATAGATGGCAATGTATATTTCAGACGATCAGTAGCTATATCAATAGCTGTTTGGTTTGTATCAAAGCCATGAATTTCTATTTTTGGAGTGGACATTTTAGGCAATTTGAGTAAGAGAGAATGGAGCAACTCACCATCACCTACAGCAGGATCAAGTATACGAATAGAAGTACCCGAAAGTACTTTTTGGGCGACCTCCAACATTCGCTGTGCTACAAAATCAGCAAGAACTTTCGGGGTATAGTGAGCCCCTGTAGACTTACGGTCTTCGTTTGTACAAAAGTCAGTTGACATATCATCTCCTGATAAAACTCATCTATATGAAACATCCATTCTACCCAATCCTTTATAACTCTATTCTGGCTCTGTGTCAAATCGCGACCCTCTCTGGTCTTGTTCGGCATGTGCTTACGGGTTGAGGGCGGCCCAACGTCCCGCCTTAGCCGCGCCGCCGGACGGGCGTCGATAGAACGCCA
>JBAWYW010000094.1:0-3358 GCA_037143395.1 Actinomycetes bacterium
CTCTTACTTCCTAGCTCTACCAAAGCAACCCAAGCTGGTGATGGAAGAAAGTCCTTGATCAAAGCGATTGTTCCTGGTTTGCCAGCATTGGTGGGAACCGTACTTGTCGGGATATCACTTGCAGTGTTTAACAAGAGTGGATTGAGTTCATCATTACTTTGGTCACTTCTTGTTGTCGTTTGGGCGCTTACAGTCCCACACATGATGGCAACAGCCAAGCTAGATCTAAAAGCGCTTTCCTTTAATTAGAAAGTCGATCAAGAGCGCAGAGAATATGCTCATATTTTTGTCCAGTTGCTCTGCTCATTCCGATCTCACATGTGAGATTCGTAGATAGGTAAACATCGAATTTCTTTTTATTAATTTCTTCTGCTTGGGCAAGCGTGGCACTTGCTGTGAGTTCTGGATGAAGCATGCCTCGATCTCCAGCAAAAGCGCAACATCCCCACGACTCTGGGATCTCCACAGTAGAAGAAATCGCCTCAGCAACCACTTTCAGATTGTCATGAGAGTTGAGAGCAGTACTTGAACAAGTTGGGTGCAGTACAGCTGAATCTATTTTGCTCTTTACGCTTAACCGAGGAAGCAATTTCTGCGCGGCGAAATCAACAGAATCAATAATTGTTAATTTCGAATCTTTTCTACCCCGAAGGACACTAACAAGCCCTTCACTACATGATGAATTTTCACAAACAATTGGCAACTTTCCCCCTGAGCTTGCCACTAAGAGGGCTTGATATGTCCTCTCTGCCATAAGTTCATACCCGCCAGAGATACCTTTAGATTTCCATGGTGTGGAACAGCAAAGATCACTTATGCCCTCTGGAACAAGGAAGTTAACTCCTGCTTTTTTGGCAAGTGAACGTAGTGAGATAGCCGTTTGTGATGAAAACATCGAATCTAAACAAGAAGTGAAGAACACAAATTCAGGATTAGGTTGGGAAACTGACTCTCGCCTTTTGCCACCGCGGGGCAAGTCCTTTGACCAGAGTGGGAGTGAATCAGAGCCACTCAGCACTCGCAATAACTTATTGACAGCAAGAACTGCTGGCGCAGGAATTACATGGGCAATAGTCATTAGAGCACTCACTTGCCCCAAGCTCTTACTCCAAGATTTTGCAGCACTATTCCAGTAGAACTTGCCTAAACCTACAGACTTTTCAGCACGCAGATCTTGTACCAGTTCACCAGTATTAATCCCTAATGGGCATGTACTCGCGCACAGACCATCTACGGCGCAAGTCTCTTTTACGTCGTAAGTAGATTGCGCAAGCAATTCTTTATACAGTTTTTGATCATTCGCAGCATATGAGCTTGCAATTGCCCTAGTTATCACAATTCTTTGTCGAGGTGTCACCGTGAGGTCTTTGCTTGGACAAATTGGTTCACAATATCCACACTCAACACAGTTATCGGCTACTTGATTGATAGGTGGATTGAATTTAATATTTCTCATGTGGGCATTGATATCTGAACTAATAAGCACCCCAGGATTCAACACTCCAGCTGGATCAAATGCGCCTTTAATTGCTTTCATAACTTGATAAAGCTCGCTGCCAAATTGTCGTTCAACAAAGGGTGCCATCATTCGGCCTGTTCCATGCTCCGCTTTGAGCGAGCCTTTTTGGGATAGAACTAAAGTGATCATTTCCTCTGTAAATTTATGGTAGCGCTCAGCTTTTAGTGCATCAGAGAAGTCTTCATTAATAAGAAAGTGAATATTTCCATCTTTTGCGTGACCAAAAATGACTGCATCATCGTAACCATGTCGACTGAATAGTTCTTGAAGACCACTACATGTTTGGTCTAAACGAGAGACTGGTACTGCAATATCTTCAAGTAATGCCGTAGTCCCTGAACGTCTTGCGCCTGCAACTGTTGCATATAGTCCTTTTCGGATATGCCAGAGTGAATCACGGACTTTCTTATCTGTTGTTAGTTCAAGACCCGAAAGCCCTTTGATTTTTTCTGCAAGAGCAGTTTCGTTTTCTGCTTGATACTCAATGAGAAATGCAGCTTGTGTGGTGATCTCTTCGCCACCGATATCCACCTTGCTTGCTCGAAGTGAGGCAGCATCCATAAGTTCAATAGTTGCTGGACCTGTCTCAATAAGCGCAGCTAAAGCCTGAGTTGCATCAATAAAAGTTGGATAAACCTTAAGAGCAGTTGCTGCTGCGCTAAACAAGGGAACCGTGTGAAAGGTTGCCTCTGCGATGAATCCGAGGGTTCCTTCGCTTCCCACCATGAGATGAAGTAAAACGTCACTGACTGATGTGTAATCAATAAGTGAATTGAGGCCATATCCCATAGTATTTTTGATTAGGTATTGGGATTTAATTTGCTCGACTAAATCAGACCTACTATTTACTGAAGAGATAATTGAAGTGAGCTTACTAAAAAGCTCTGGGCAAGCGTTCTGCAAATCTTCGTCCGCACGACTCGAAGCGGTATCAATAATTGCCCCGTTGGCTAGAACAATAATTGCGCTCTCCAAAGTTTTATAAGTGTTTTGTGTAATTCCGCAAGCCATGCCACTTGAATTATTTGCGATCACTCCACCGATAGTGCATGCAATTTCGCTGGCTGGATCTGGACCTAACTTTCTGCCAAAACGTGCAAGCCGAGCATTAACTGCGCGAACTGTTACACCTGGCTGAACTCTTACCCTTAAACCATCATCTAGAACTTCAATTTTTCGAAAGTTTCTGCGTGTGTCAACAAGAATTCCATTAGTGACTGATTGTCCTGAAAGACTTGTTCCGCCACTGCGGAATGTAATACTGGTTCTGTTTTTTGATGCATAGGCGAAAAGCTCAGCAATCTCCTCCGCATTACCTGGGGTAGCTACAGCATCCGGGATAAGTAAATAATGGGATGCATCCGATGAAGTGCGAAAGCGATCTATGGCTTTCGTAGATAGTTGCACGGGTAAATCTTCGCACAACCTCGGGAATTAGTCTCTAGTTCTTCGTTGCCCGCACAAGGCTATTTGATACCAAAAGTGCTGTTGCAATAGGCAACAGATACCAGCTCTGACCAGTGCTTCCTTTAAGCCACTCTGTTCCAAAAAAGGCGATCACAATTCCAACTGCAATAGTCCAGTCATCACCAATAATGAAGTCATACCAAAATTCCCCAAATGCTTTGAGGCCATTAATAATTCCCCCTGTTTGAGGTTCTAGAATTACTTCCTCTGCAAATTCGCTCAAGTCTTCAAAAACTTCTATGTGCTCGCGTGAGTACCTACGCTTGAGAAAGATAACTAAGGCGAATGAAAGCGCACTGACAAATCCGATGAGTCCTAGAACTGCCCAGTTATCTCCTGGCCACTTTGCCCCCGATCCTTCTGCTCCCCAGA
>JBAWYW010000095.1:0-3329 GCA_037143395.1 Actinomycetes bacterium
GAAGCGCATGCAGGAGCCAGCAATACAGTATCCCCGCTCTGTGCGAGCTCTTGGGCTTTTGACACAACGCTACGCATAAGATTTTCAGGATCTCCATCAAATTCGACTCGAAAATATGTCACATGTGGCGCATGTTTATCGAGAGCAGCAGCAATCAGGTCACGATCTTGACCAATCAAGATAGCGTTCTTTATTCGCTTGGCAGATCTGGAAACTAAGTCATCCATACTTGCGCCTTTGGCTAATCCACCTGCAATCCAAATAGATGAGAGTTGGGAAAGAAGCGCCGCGCAGGCAGCATGTGGATTAGTTGCTTTGGAGTCATCCACCCAAGTGATTCCATCTTTTTCAAGTACTACTTCTAAGCGGTGACTATCCAATTTAAAGGCAGAAAGTCCCTTGCGAATATCCTCATGAGAAATTCCAATTGCAAGTGCAAGGCCCGCTGCAGCCATCGCATTTGAGACGTTATGGGGAACCGTTGGCGTGATATCGGCAAGTTCAGCAAATGCAACAGCTTGCTGGGGATTACTACCAAATGCGCGATCAATCAATAAATTTTCAACCAAACCAAGTTCGTTTGCTGCAGGTGTATCTAGTACACAGAAGATTTTGCGACCGCCCCACGCTGATGAGCGAAGAACGCTCTCACTATCTGAGGAATTGAGAATGGCGACTTCGGAGAACTCCAGTAATTTCATTTTTGCATTCGCATATGCATCAAATGAGCCATGCCAATCTATATGGTCTGGAGCGATGTTAAGCAAAGCTGAAGCAACAAAGCGAGGTAGATGGCTCCACGCAAGTTGAAAAGAAGATAGCTCAAGTGCCAGAAAATCATGGTTCTTACCTGAAGCTAGGACTTCGATAACAGGTTGACCTACATTGCCACATGCAATGCCGCTGACTCCACTCGCTTCAAATATTGATTGAACCATCTGGACCGTAGTCGTTTTGCCATTTGTTCCGGTGAGAGCTATCCACTTTTGATCTGGCGCGAGTTCTGCCTTTACAAGCCATGAAAAATCCAACTCACTGATGAGTTCTGTGCCCTGTGCACGAAGTTTTTCAATAAGTGGGTGCGTTGGTTTCCAGCCTGGAGAGATAATGGCCAAGTCATAATGGGTTGAAACATCGCTCTTCGCGCCCTTATCTTTTTCATCGATCGTGTCGTGATCTAATGAGCGCGAAGCGAGAAACTTATGTACTGCTTGACCAGTTACGCCAGCCCCCACGACGGCGATCTTTTTGCCTTGCAGCGAGCCCAGATAAGACATCTTAAGAAGTTACCCATTGCGCATAGAAGAGCCCAAGACCAGCTGCGACACAAATTCCTGCGATGATCCAGAATCGAATTACGATTGTCACTTCAGCCCATCCAAGTAGTTCAAAATGATGTTGCAGTGGAGCCATTCGGAAGACTCTTTTGCCACCGGAGATTTTGAAGTACAGGCGTTGAATAATCACTGACATGGTGATGATCACGAATAAGCCGCCAAGAGCGACTAAAAGAACTTCTGTCCGCAACATGATCGCAAACCCCGCTATAGCTCCACCAAGTGAAAGTGAGCCAACATCCCCCATAAATATTTTTGCTGGTGAGGTGTTCCACCATAAGAATCCAGCGCAAGCTCCCGCAAATGCCGCTGCCAAAATAGCCGTATCTAGTGGGTCACGAACCATGTAGCACTTACTGAGATGAACTGTTACAGAATTAAGACCGCAGCTTTGGCGAAATTCCCATACGCCAATAAGAATAAAGGCAAGTAGCGTCATAATCGATGTTCCACTTGCTAAACCATCCAGGCCATCTGTGAGATTGACAGCATTGCTAGTGCCCATGACAAGAAAAATTACCCAGATGACGACAAAGACTGTTCCTAAAACAATTGACGTATCCCGCACGGTTGATAGGTGCAGGGAAATTGGCGCCAATTTAAAAGCATCCTTGAAGTGAATACCTAGTACGCCGAAAACAGCCGCAACTATTCCTTGCCCAAGTAGTTTCTGCCATCCTGTAAGCCCGAGAGAGCGTTGCTTAATAATTTTAAGCCAATCATCAAGGAAGCCAACGAAGCCAAGGCCTGCTGCTAAACCAATAATGAGTAAGGCAGATGCACTAATCGAAACTCCATTAATGAGATGACTGGTGAAATAACCAATAAGTGCTGAAAAGAGAAGGACAATCCCTCCCATGGTTGGCGTTCCACGCTTCACGTGGTGTGAGGTTGGTCCATCATCACGAATAACTTGCCCATAGCCTCGTTTTGCAAAAACCTTAATAAAAATAGGGGTAAGTATGAAACTTAAAAGTGTAGAGACACTGCCGGCTATCAAAATACCTTTCATTCGTATTTGACCTGCCATCCTGCTATTAACTTCTCTGAGAGTTCGTCAAGGTGCTCGGCTCTTGATGCCTTGATTAACAGCACATCACCTTCTTCAATGTGACGTAAGAATGTAAGAGCCTCTTCTTGCGTGAGCGCGTAATGCGTTGACATCTCATCTCCTGCTAAGTGGCTTAACTCAAGCCCATTGAGATATAGGTCGGTCCCTACAGCTACTAAATGGTCTACTCCTAATTCAGAGGCGAGTCTGCCAATAGCGAGATGCTCTTCTACCTCAGACTCGCCGAGTTCATGCATCTTCCCAAGAAAGGCCCATGAAGATCCCCCACGTTCTTGTGTGAGCAGGACCAATGTACGTAACGCAGCGCTGATGCTCTCTGGATTTGCGTTATAGGAATCATTGATAAACAGAAGTTCGTGTACATCATGTAACTCCATGCGCCATTTACTTGAAATTTCCGCTGTAGAAAGAGCGGCAGCAACTGATTCAATCGAAATTCCAACTTCCAACGCTACGGCCGCTGCTGCAAGGGCATTTGAAACCTGGTGCATTCCAAGCAGGCGAAGAGCTACTGGAGCGCGTCCTCCTTCAGCAACTAAATCAAAATGTGCTCGCCCCTCTCGAAATTCGATATCGGCAGCCCTCACATTGCAATCTGAGCTTTCGCCAAAGAGAACTCTCTTCACGCCGGGTTGAGATGGCATCTTTGGCGTATAAGAATCATAAGTGCCAAGTATTGCCACACCGTTAGCAGGAAGCGCTGCTATGAGTTCACCTTTAGTTTTAGCAATTCCTTCACTGCTTCCAAATTCACCAACGTGGGCGCTACCAACCACCAGGACAACACCAATGTGTGGCATGCCAATTTTTGTAAGAGCAGTTATGTCACCAGAATGGCGAGCTCCCATTTCCAGCACGCAGTATTTTGTATCGTCAGCACATTGAAGAATTGTGAGTGGGACGCCTAGCTCATTGTTAAA
>JBAWYW010000096.1:0-3321 GCA_037143395.1 Actinomycetes bacterium
GTTCGCGAACTTTCTATTGGCGACTATGTATTGGGCGGCGGAGAAGTAGCAACCCTTGTCACGATGGAAGCTGTTATTCGTTTGATTCCTGGCGTTCTTGGCAATCCGGATTCCCTCGTCGAGGAGTCGCATTCTTTGCCAGATGAAATGGTTGAGTATCCCAATTACACCAAGCCTGTTACATGGCGGGGGATCGAAGTCCCAGAAGTCTTACTTTCTGGCAACCACGCCCTAATTAAGAGATGGCGCTCACAGCGCGCCGCACAAAGAACTAAGGACATTCAAGAAGCGACTGGCCAGTAACCAGTAGTTAGGCAGTACCGTTCTCACATGAGCGAAATCGATCCACAGATTCAGTCCCGGTTAATCCGCGACCTTGAACCTGTTGTCGCCGTTGAATTAGAACGACATATTGCTACAACAAAGGATTGGTATCCCCACGAGTATGTCCCATGGTCAGAAGGTCGCACATTTGCTGGTCCATTAAATGGAGATGCTTGGGAAGCTAAAGATTCAAAGCTCACCCCAATTGCTCAAGATTCACTTGTACTCAATCTTTTGACCGAAGATAACTTGCCTTCTTATCACACAGAGATTGCCTTCTCCATGGGCAGAGATGGTGCATGGAATTCATGGCTCAACAGATGGACTGCTGAAGAAGCACGTCATGGAATTGTCCTACGCGACTACTTGATGGCAACACGTGGCGTTGATCCAAATGAACTTGAAGATCTTCGTATGGCACATATGCAAGTGGGTTATGAGACCCCTTATCCAAATGACATGCTCCACACAGTTGCTTACGTAACTTTCCAAGAATTGGCTACACGTATCTCACATAGAAACACCGGTCGTATCTCAAACGATGCGATTTGCGAGGGAATGCTTGCCCGCGTTGCACTTGATGAGAACCTACACATGTTGTTCTACCGCAATCTCCTTGGAGCTGCGCTTAAACTTGAACCCAACGCAACAATGCGCGCAATCACAGATGTTGTGACAAATTTCCAAATGCCAGGAGCAGGAATGCCTGGTTGGGGACGTAAATCTGTGCAAATTGCATTGGCTGGTATTTATGATTTACAGCTTCACTTAAATGATGTTGTCATGCCGGTGCTCCGTGCGTGGGGCATTTTTGACATGGATACCCTGACTGGCGATGGAGCAGCAGCTCGCGACGAGCTTTCTGCATATCTGAAGAGTGCATCAGAAGATGTTGCTAAGTTTGTCGATAAGCGTGAAGTTCACTTTGAAAAACTCGTTGCAAGAGGCCAGGAGCCTTTGCGCCTGATTTAATCCCTCTTCTGAGTAGAGACTGGGAATTTTTTAGACACGCCGAGCGTTCATTAGGTAGAACGTGGGCTCATAGGACACTATCCGCCACGTGGGGCAAATTTGCTCCGACTCTATGAACGTGAAGGAGGTGCACCATGGCTACCGATTACGACACACCCCGAAAAACCGATGAAGAACTTCATGAGGAATCACTTGAAGAACTCAAGGCGCGTCGAGCAGATGCTCAATCAGGACAAGTTGATATCGATGAAGAAGAAGCTGCGGAGAACCTCGAACTTCCTGGAGCAGATTTATCTGGAGAAGAACTGACAGTTCGCGTAGTTCCTAAGCAGACCGATGAATTTACTTGTTCCAGATGCTTCCTCGTCCATCACTCATCACAATTAGCACGTGGTGAAGGAGCTAAGGCAGTCTGTAAGGATTGCGATTAGTTTAAAGATTATTTATTAAGCGCATCAGCAAGCTGGTGCGCTTTTTTACTGCTTACAAGCCAGTAGGGCGTTGGGTCTTGTGGGTCGCTGATGGTGACTTTAACTCCCGTTGGAATCCAGAACCTAATCTGCATATAGGCAGTTGTATTTATCTTTGGCCCCCGCAATTCGCGCATCTCTTCACCGCTTAGGGCAACAGCACTTGAAATATATTTTCTCTCGATATGAGCGGGACCAACATGGAGTGAATCAGCAGCTACTGTTATCTCAAGTGGCGTGCTCTGCCAGAGAAAAATTAAGGCCACTAATTGCGCCAGCATAGAAACTTCTGCCCACGTATTTCCCAAGGCTGCCCAGATGGCAATACTGAGTGAGCCACTTAAAAAGAGCAAGAATGCGCCAAGCCAGATCGGCCAACCAACCCGTTCTTTGAAAACCACAGGGCTGTTGTGGGAAGAGGTGCTCATGGGTGAACGCTACCGTTAGGCTTACCCTATGAGTTTAAATAACCACGTGGAAGTTCTGGTCCAACGTTTATCAAACGATGTCCCGCTCCCAAAGTATGGCAAGCCAGGAGATGCTGGCGCTGACATCACTACTCGCGTGGATGTCACCCTTGCTCCCGGTGAGCGCGCACTTGTCCCCACAGGTTTATCTATCGCACTTCCTTTTGGATATGCAGCTTTTGTTCATCCTCGCTCAGGTTTAGCAATTAAGCACGGAGTCTCCCTAGTGAATACACCAGGAACGATTGATGCTGGTTACCGTGGTGAGATCCAAGTCATCATGATTAATCACGATCCCAAGGAAGCGATTTCATTTAAAAAAGGTGATCGCATCGCGCAGTTGGTTATTCAAAAGGTTGAAGCAGCAGAGTTTGTCGAAGTAGATCATCTTCCTGGAAGTGATCGTGGCGCAGGCGGCTTTGGCTCCACAGGAGTTAAAGGATGAATTACGAGGGTCATAGCGAAGATAAAGCAAAGATAATTTCATCTCTCGGCGGTGCCCGAGGAATGATTGATTCTGGCGTTCCATCAATCGCCTTTCTTATCTATTACGACATAACAAAGCATGTAAGTCAGGCGGCAGTTGTTGCTATTGCGCTCTCTCTTACTTTGACCGTTATTCGGCTTATCCGCAGGGAAACTCTTCAGCATGCTCTCTCGGGAGTATTTATTGTTCTCGTGTGTGCATTTATCTCTCACCGCACAGGTAAAGCGAAAGATTTCTATCTCCCAGGACTGATCATTAATACTGCTTATGCATGTGCCTACGCAATAACAAATATTGCTGGATGGCCAATTTTGGGAGTCTTACTTGGTCCGATACTTGGCGAGAACTTGGCATGGCGCAAAGTGCCGGCTCGCAAAGCTGCTTACATCAGAGCGGGTTGGCTCTGGGTAGGTTTGTTTATTTCTCGTTTGCTTATTCAATATCCGCTCTACCGAGCAAACCAATTGAATCTGCTAGGAACGGCGCTAGTTGTGATGGGTTACCCACTCTTTTTTCTCACAGCATGGGGAACATGGCGAATACTGGCAAAGGTTCCATCGGTCAAACTTGATGAGACTGAGATAGATGAGATCGAGAAAGA
>JBAWYW010000097.1:0-3321 GCA_037143395.1 Actinomycetes bacterium
CCGATGAATGAGCTGGCTCGTTATTCGGGTATTCGAGCGCTTATTCGGCCACGATGAGCGCCTCAGAATGAGCGCCGCAGCCGTGATCTACCGAAACTACGCGGGCATCTTCAGGTGAGAGCGCATTGGCGCACACACCGAAGGCGCTTCGCAAAGATCCTGCAATAGGAATAAAGAAACCACATGAGTGACATGGCTTAGGTGCGTATTGAGCAATTGGAGTTGCCGGTCCCCGGTCTCCGCTATGCCAACGCTTACTCGCTGCATCAATTCCTTCAACTGAAAGAACACGTGCACGTCCTAGTCCTAGCTCAAATGCTTCCTTCAAATCTAATTCACCATCACTTGGAAGTTCGGCAAAACCAGGAACTAAACGAACATCATCTGCTGATGTTGGAATGATGTCGCCAACGCCAACATCACCAGGCAAAATACGATCCTTATAAGGAACCCATTCAGGAGCAAGTAATGACTCGGCGCCTGGAAGCAGAACAACATCACAAATAGTTGCAGGAGAATCAGAATCTAGCTTTGCAACTGTTACTGCCCAACGCCATCCGTGATAACCAGGAAGTGAGCTTTCAAAAAGGTAAGTACAGATGCGCTCATCTTCAGCATCAATAGAAACAAGCTCGCCAACAAACTTCGCATCATGGGAATCTTCACATGCTGCTTGGCGCGCAAGTTCAAGTGCGTTGAACGGATCTTTGACTGACATGGCTTAATTGTAGAGGCAATTTCGCAATGAAAAAGCCCTCGGGATTCCCGAGGGCTTTATGCAATCTACGCTTATTAGAAGTCCATATCTCCGCCACCAGCAGGAGCTGCTGCCGCTGACTTAGGTTCTGGCTTATCTGTAATAACTGCCTCTGTTGTTAGGAAAAGCGCTGCGATAGATGCTGCGTTTTGAAGAGCAGAACGTGTGACCTTTGCTGGATCAATAATTCCAGATTTGATCATGTCTACATATTCACCTGTTGCAGCATTAAGTCCCCAACCTGATTCCAAGTTACGAACCTTCTCAACAACAACTCCGCCTTCAAGGCCAGCGTTAATAGCAATTTGCTTCAGAGGTGCTTCAATTCCGAACTCAACAATACGAGCGCCGGTTGCTTCATCTCCTGCGAGTGAGAGCTTTGCAAGTGCAATCTTTCCAGCTTGAAGAAGAGCAACGCCGCCGCCGGCAACGATTCCTTCTTCTACTGCAGCCTTTGCATTGCGCACTGCATCTTCGATGCGGTGCTTACGCTCTTTAAGCTCAACTTCTGTTGCAGCTCCTGCCTTAATGACAGCAACTCCTCCAGCAAGCTTTGCAAGACGCTCTTGAAGCTTCTCACGATCATAATCTGAATCGCTGTTCTCGATCTCGGCGCGAATTTGATTGACGCGGCCCTTGATCTGATCAGCATCTCCTGTTCCTTCAACAATTGTTGTCTCTTCCTTACCAACAACAACTTTGCGAGCTTTTCCAAGTAGATCCATAGTTGCGCTCTCAAGCTTGAGACCAACTTCTTCAGAGATAACTGTTGCGCCAGTCAAGATTGCAATGTCTTGGAGCATTGCCTTGCGGCGATCTCCAAAGCCAGGTGCCTTAACAGCAACAGAGCGGAATGTTCCGCGAATCTTGTTTACTACCAAAGTTGCAAGGGCTTCACCTTCAACATCTTCAGCAAGAATCAGAAGCGGCTTACCTGATTGCATTACTTTTTCAAGAATAGGAACTAGATCTTTGATGTTTGTGATCTTGCCACTTGAGATCAAAATGTAAGCATCTTCAAGGACTGCTTCCATGCGATCTGAATCAGTTGTGAAGTAAGGAGAAATGTAACCCTTATCAAAACGCATACCTTCAGTAAGCTCTAGCTCAAGACCGAATGTATTGCTCTCTTCAACAGTTATGACACCTTCTTTGCCGACCTTATCCATCGCTTCAGCGATCATCTCACCGATTGTGGTGTCAGCTGCAGAGATAGATGCAGTAGCTGCGATCTGCTCTTTTGTATCAACGTTCTTGGCCATCTTCGAAAGCTCAGATGAGATTGCTTCAACGGCCTTTTCGATACCGCGCTTAAGAGCCATTGGATTTGATCCAGCAGCAACGTTGCGAAGACCTTCACGCACGAGTGCTTGAGCCAATACTGTTGCAGTTGTTGTTCCGTCTCCGGCAACATCATCTGTCTTCTTAGCAACTTCTTTTACTAATTCTGCGCCGATTTTTTCCCAAGGATCATCGAGTTCGATCTCTTTGGCGATGGAGACACCATCGTTTGTGATTGTGGGAGCGCCCCACTTCTTCTCAAGAACAACGTTACGACCGCGAGGTCCAAGTGTTACTTTGACGGCGTCAGCGAGCGCATTCATCCCACGCTCAAGACCACGACGAGCCTCTTCATTAAAGGCGATCATCTTTGCCATGTTTTACTCCTCATAAATTTCATTAGCTAGAAGGCTATTTAGCACTCTGGTACTGCGAGTGATAAAACCAAATCTAGAGCAGGCTGGGCCTCGGGGCAAACCGAAGGGAGCCCGCTCACGCGTGGACTGGGGGCAGAACTGCCAAATTCTCTATGCCGGCTCTCAGAAATACCTAAGTGTCCCCACAGGCCTACCCCTCATGATCTACCTATGAGAACAAAGAAAAGCACCTTACCTTCAGCTAAACCACAAATCGCTCTTCTTGCAATGGCGCTAGTAGTTGGTTCTGGAGCTGTTTATGCCCAGGCACATCGCGGCCAAGTAGGCGCTGCAAGTCCAACACAAGCTGTTCAAAGTTCACAAAGTACTCAGAGCGTAACGACTGCTACAAATTCATCTTTCGCTCAACCTGCACAATCAAGCCACAAAGCAGTCACACTCAATCACGCAAGCACACGTCCACAAATTGCCGGCGGAGCACATGGTGATGATGACGGTGAAAATGGGGATGACTAAGTACTGGAATTAACCCAGTTTAAAACCCTCGGCTCTTTTTGATGAGCGAACATCCCGTAATCTACGAAGGCGTTTAATAAGCATTGGTTCTAATTCGTAAGCTACTTCCTTATCAATGAGAACGCTGAGTAATTGGTAATAAGCAGCGGGAGCTAAATTAAAGTTCTCTTTAATGGCAGATTCCTTTGCCCCTGCATGGCGCCACCATTGACGCTCAAAGGCCAGAATGGATAGCTCAAGCTCGCTTAGTTCGTTCTTCTTCATGATAGGGCGATCATAGAAGTAGGGGCTGACAGGCGGGCTTATTGACCTCTAATTGATAGGGGGCGTGTTGCTGTGATAGTCAAAGGATTTTGCTGCGCGAATTAAATTGCGGGCCATTGTTGGAAA
>JBAWYW010000098.1:0-3296 GCA_037143395.1 Actinomycetes bacterium
TCCTTTCCTTGCCAGTATTCGTATTCGTAAACCCACTCTTCCTGCTGGAACTCGACCATGCATTTACGCTGCGTCGGCCAATTCAAAATATTCTTCAATATCTACCGGGTCAATAGTCTGACTCTTTGGAGTTTCGTTGTTGCATATATAGTGAGAAAGCGCCTTTTTTACAGCACGTGGCAGCTCCGAATGATTCACTTTGCGGAAGAGATGATTAAGGACTATATTGTCAAAAATATCACGCTCCCAGTCAGAGAGGGAACATACTTGTGACCACCAGAGTTCAGTAGAACCATCACCTTCGTGGTCAAAGCGATGAATGATGTAAGATTCTGGCATGAGAAGGATTTTGAAGAATTCATCGTGATCTTTCCCAAAAGCTCTTAAAAAATAGTCGCGTTTGGTTCCAACAAGGCCGCGCGTTCGGAGAAGTATGCATTGAATTGCTCTGAGATATTTGAAGTTCCAGTGTTCGCCAATGTTGCCAGGTGTTAATGTAAGTCGATTTTTGCTTTGCAGGTCGACGTAACGCATCGGAAAAGAGAATATCTGCAATCCCAATTCTTCATTGAGATCAAGATTAATTTTAAGGCGGTCATAAAAGTCAACAGGCTGGTCCTTGAAATTATACAATATGTAATTAGATAGATGCGCCAAGCCATATTTGGCTGCTATTCGTATCTTTTCTTCATACAACTTACGCAAGCTGATACTGTCAAAAGCGATACGGGCAGGCTTTATTGCAATCTCACTCAAGAGAGCCATCTTTTCATCAGTTAGGAGGCGAGCATCTAATCCCTGATTAAAATCAACATAACGATTGACAGTTGTAATTCGCCCAGATTTATTTTTATACGAGTACGTTGCACCCTTGCCAAAACCCAATGCTTTGATATCCTGGATTATGTCTTTGAACCGATCTGACGCCAAGACATTATTGTCTAACAAAATGAGATCCCTTTTTTCTCCATAAAGTTCTTCGATTAGTTGTATTTGCCGTCGTAATGGCAAATACCCGTTGAACTGAGGCTCTATTTGATGAACTGCACAAAATTCGCAACCATTTGGGCAACCTCTTGTGGCATACCCGATATAGCTATTCTGCAGATCATACGTAAAGTTTGCCTCTTCAAGAATGCTGTAGTCAGGTGTCAGGGTATCGATTTTAATTTTATCGTCTGGGTCAAGTACTCCGGGTTTATCTAGCAAGCCTGAGATGACTGTAGCGCCGGTTGCCGCAACCAAATCGTCGTGTAAAAGGGTCGCTAATACCCCACCCACAAAAACATCGGAGCGACGAGGTACGCTCTTTTGGTAATACTCAATAGCCTTTACTGTCTGATTCCAATAATAGGTGAATAAAGAACTCACATACACTCGATCCCAACTCTCATCGCGCATTTCCGGAATACAACCTTTGACAAAAACAACACGATCAGTCAAGCGCTTATGATAGGCAGCAATCTTCATCAATCCTAAAGGTGGATATTTGGTTTTGTAAGGTGGCTCAACTAATAAAATATTACGCATCAGCTATCCCAATTCTCCGATTCAGATTGTTCAAAAATGTAATGGACAAATTGTTTGGGGAGTTCTTTACAGCAAGCCGGATCAAGCTGTGGATCTGCACTCCTTGATGTCGGGAGAAGATAATCACCGAGTAAATCCTCGATGAGTATAGCCATCCCTCCATTGGCATAACTCTCTATTATTGTGAGAACTTCCTTGTCATCTGACACTTTTCCATAATTGAAGTCATTTTGCTCTAATACCATAGAGTAGTAGCATGCCCATTCCCGTGGAGTAATCGTGCGTGACCAGAAACGATCATCACGTCTTTGCAGGGGTATAAATTGTGCTTTGCGATATCCAACGCATGCACAAAGAAAAAATAGATCATGAAAATCGTCAATGGCTCTAAAACTCTTCATATTGTTGTACAGTTCTTTGTACTTGGGTTCAGTAGCCACACGAATGTCGCCATCCATCTTCATTGGTAATCCTCCTCATCACGAAGAACGGCAAGAGCAGAGTTGATGTCCTGTTCAACAATCTCCGTATTTCCGTCCTTGGTTAGACGTAATATAAAGAATTTTCCCCATGTTTCGCTACGCTTGAGTAGCTGTGCCTCCTGTCGACGGAATTCAGTATCAGTAGCGAGGAGAATCCATTGAGACGCAAACAAAGGCACTTGATTGATCAAATTTTGCCGATGCTCATATGATAGCCTGCCAAATGGGGTGTCCATGAAAAGAGGAATTTCGATTTTATCCCCACGTGCAGCGGTCTTTGCCAAAGCGGCTATAAACGAAATAGACATAATTTGTCGTTGGCCTGCGGAAATATTCGCGAGAAAGGGTTTCTTGTAACGGTCCAGTACCTGTAACGAATAGTCAGCATTGACGACAATCGAGCGAAGATTCTCTCGTCCTTCCTTATCCAATAATACCTGGAAAAGTTGGGTAGCGGACTCACCAATTAAGTCTTTTATTTCACGAGTAAACTGTTTGTAGACATCTTCAAGAGCATCTTGTGTATCACGCGCCAGGATTGAACGCCTGGAAAGTTCATCGTTTCTTCCAACTTTCATTTTTTCTTCCTTAAGCGATGCTCGCAGGCGTTCATTCCCCTGTACGCGTTGCTCCAGTTGCCCCTGAATATTGCGAGCTTCCGCTTCCAAACTGATAATATTATCTTGAAGTAACTTTCGATGGTCATCTAATTTGGTGGCATCTTGCCGTTCCGACGTACCGATCTGAGTACTGACATTTTCCAGATTACGATTGATATTGGCGATGGTACTCCGGATATTTCCATATTGCTGTAGCCGTTTTTCGACAAGGTCAGCATCGTCACTGAAGTGATTGCGTACCTCGCTCAGGTATCTCCATAGGTTGAGCGCTGCGTCCTGGGTTTTAACGTCACTGGTTCGTTCCAACCAGTCAATTATGTGTGAATAGGCGTCTGAACCTACGCATATCTTACTTCCGCAGATACATTTTTGTTCCTCCAGAATACGCTCAATCAAGTCCCTGCGTATTTCTGATGGGATTTCTCCTTTTTGTTTCTGCTGATCAATATGCTCGAACACCTTGATCACTGTCGGGGCCACTATCAGGGAAGTTGCCTTGCAAACAATATTTCGCATTTCTTTGAGAGCATCTTCTACTTGCTGCTCCTGGTCGCGCAGTTCTAATTCCAGCGACTTGCGTCGTTCAAGCCAGTGACGTATCTCGTTGAACTTGTCCAATTCCTTGTCAGTTTTGTCGATTTCTTGCCTGGCGAGACGGATTTCG
>JBAWYW010000099.1:0-3279 GCA_037143395.1 Actinomycetes bacterium
CTTGGAAGTTTTACAAAGAAGGCGATAGGCAGATCAGTTGCTGATCAATCTCGGCTTGTGCAGATTGCTCCAGGAATCCCACTTGATCATTTCACTCCTGGCCCCAAAGATGCATCGTTAGTTGCGCAGTACGGACTCAGTGGCAAAAAAGTTATCGTTTGTGTGGGGCGTTTAGTTCACCGTAAAGGACAGGATCGATTGCTCGAGGCACTTCCCGACATTATTAAGAGCGAACCAAGCGCAGTTGTTCTCTTTGTTGGCATCGGCCCGCGCCAAGCAAAACTGGATGCGATCATCAGAAAACATAAGTTAGAAGCCCATGTGGTATTTGCTGGAAGAGTCGCATACAAAGATCTTCCACGGTATTTCAGGCTGGGAGATATTTTTGTTATGCCATCTCGTTCTCGCCTTGCAGGGCTTGAAGTAGAAGGGCTAGGAATTGTTTATCTGGAGGCGAGTGCATGTGGCTTGCCAGTTATTGCTGGCTCATCCGGGGGAGCACCCGATGCGGTACTTAAAGACCAAACAGGCTTAGTCGTTGATGGAGGCGATGTTCAGGCAATTAGTAAAGCTGTCATAGGACTTTTTGCAGATCCAGTTCGCATGAAGAAGATGGGCGAAGCAGGGCGCACTTGGATAGTTGATCAGTGGAGTTGGGATCTGTGGGGAAGAAAGTTTAAAGAAGTTCTATTTGGTGATCACTCCGCTAGATAACCCCAGGGAGATTGCTTGCGTGCGATTACTCACGCCAAATTTTCTGTAGATAGAACCCAAGTGAGTTTTGGTTGTCGCCTCCGAAATAAACAAGTGCAGCGAGATCTCTTTGCTTGTGGCGCCAGATTTGAGCGCATTGAGAACGCTTACCTCTCGCTTCGTAAGCCCGTAGGCATTTTTAGAAATCAGTGATCTGCGAATACGAAATTTGCCCCGTGAAACCTGCGTGATGAGCTGAGAAAACTCCGGCGTAAGCGCGGCCATATTGTCATGAGTTGTCTTGTCTAAGCTCATAACGAGCAACTTCTCACCCTCAAGATTTTCTTCAATGAGAAAATTAATAGGTGAATTTTTTATTGAGGCAGCGAAGTTTGGGCTGTGGCGAATGGAGTGGGAGAGCGATGTTAGTGAAAGACGCATCTGACGTAGATCAGTGCGTGTCGTAGCTGAAGTGCTCCTGCGACCGATTGCTTTGTCGAGTGAGTAAGAGAGCAGAGATATATCTCTTGCTAGAGCGTCAGTGAGATCTCTTGGTAAAACTAGAGATTTATCCAAAGAGAGCGGCGATCTCGCTGGCAAACTGCTGGTTAACGACATGGCGCTTAACCGAAAGTTTTGCCGTGAGTTGGCCACCTGCAATGGTGAAATCAACGGGAAGGATTGTGAATTTTCTAATTGACTCAGCCCGGCTAACAGCCTTGTTTGCTTCATCTACCGCGCTTTGAATGACATCAAGCAGCGCAGGATCTGCGGCAAGTTCTTCTGGCGCAAGTTCATGCTTCTTGTTAATGCGAGCCCATGTTTTAACCGCATCTGGATCAAGTGTGATGAGCGCGGCAATAAACGGCTTGTTATCTCCAACAACCATGCATTGGCTCACCAATGGGTGAGAACGTAAGCGATCTTCTAGTACTTCTGGAGCAACGTTCTTGCCTCCAGATGTAATGATGAGTTCCTTCTTGCGACCAACAATGCTTACAAAGCCATCGCTATCGATAGCGCCTAAATCTCCTGTATGGAAGAAGCCATTAGATTCAATGGCCTCGGATGTGGCTTTTTCATTCTTCCAATAGCCCTGCATCACGATTGGTCCTTTAATCAGGATTTCACCATCATCTGCAATCTTTATTGTAATTCCAGGAACAGGCTTTCCAACACTTCCAATTTTTTGTGCCGTGCGAACGTTCAGGGTTGCGCCAGCCGTAGTCTCTGTAAGCCCATAACCTTCAAGAATATTGATTCCAGCGCCACGGAAGAAGTGACCTAGGCGAGGAGAAAGTGGCGCGCCACCTGAAATAGATGCAGTAACTCTGCCGCCAAGACCGGTACGAATCTTGGAATACACAAGCTTGTCAAAGAGTGCGTGTTTAATTCGAACAGAGGCAGATATCTTTCCGCTCTCTATGCCTTGTGAATATTTCACTGCGACATCAACAGCCTGAGCAAAGATTTTTCCTTTGCCACCCTCGATGGCTTTTGCTTCAGCGCCGTTATAAATACGTTCAAAAATTCTTGGAACTGCCAAGACCAAGGTTGGTTTAAAGCTTTGAAGGTCTTGTGGCAACTTTGTAACATCTTGGCAGTGAGCAAGATGAAGTCCAGCGGTGAGGGCTCCAATTTGAATCATGCGGCCAAAAACGTGGGCGATAGGAAGAAAGAGAAGGGTAGAGCCGCCCTCACGCAAAAATTCTGCTGCGGCGTAATTAACTACGTTGTCGCACTCATACATAAAGTTGCGGTGAGTAATTGTGACACCTTTTGGGTTACCTGTTGTGCCTGACGTATAGATCAGTGTTGCAACATGATCAGGTTTCGTCCCTTCAATGCGAGCGGCGACTTCATGATCTGAGATGTAGGCCCCAGAGCTTTGAAGGTCAGGAAGCGCGTTATTTGTAATAATCAAAACTGATTTGCAGGTGCTTGGTAAAACTGGCTGGGCTAATTCTGCAAGAAGAGGCGTCTCCACAATAAGAAGCGTCGCCCCTGAATCTTCTAGGATCCATTTCACTTGCTCCGCGCTGGATGTTTCATAAATTGGCACACAGATTGCTCCTGCATACCAGATTGCGAAATCAAGAACGGTCCATTCGTATCTGGTCTTAGCCATGATCGCTACGCGATCGCCAGCGTTGACTCCTTGTGCGATGAGCCCTTTCGCAACAGATTGGATCTCTTGGTTAAATTCTTTTGCGGTAACTCCATGCCAGCCAGTTCCCATTGGCCGAGAGATGACAACTCGATCCGGAGTGTTTGTTGCGCGCGTGGTAATGACTCGAGTGAGATTACCTGTCGTTGCTTCAGGGGTAATCTGGGGCGTAGATACCTCAACCATGAGGAGAACGCTATCGGGAGAGGGTAATCTTCACTAGTGCCAGAGCTCAGTATTGGAATAGATGTCGGGGGGACTAAAGTCCTAGGCGGCGTCGTTGATAGCCACGGAAACATTCTCACTACACATAGAGAAGACACCCCTAAATCTGGCGGCACAGATCTGACCCAAACGGTTATTGGCGTCATTCAAGAACTCTTAGCGCAATACCCCGAGAAAGAGATTGCTGCAGTAGG
>JBAWYW010000100.1:0-3226 GCA_037143395.1 Actinomycetes bacterium
AGGTGCCATTTGCGCGAAGTTCAACAGCAGTTCCTGTTGTTCTGTAGTAAGCGGCTTTATATGAAGTTTCAAAGTTGTTTGATGCGCCAGGAATTGTCGTAACCAAAGTTGGAGAGGCATTTGTGAAGTTAATAGGAGGTGGGAAATCCTTTGTATGCATCACATAGTTATTCAAAGCGTTATAGACATTTGCTGTATCCGATGAGCAAGCCTTCGTCTTTGCTTCCTCAGAGGAGCCAGACAGCGCTACTACAACGATGGCGGCAAGGATGCCGAGAATCAAAATTACAACGAGCAGTTCAATCAAGGTGAATCCTTGATCTCTGCGAGCGCGGAGCTCTCGCAACTGGGCTTGTAGGTTCTTCATAGTGCTCCTCTTATTTTGTGATTTTCTTATAATGAAGAACAAGCCGCTGGTGCGGTGGTTGTTCCAACTCTTTTTTGGCCGGCCGAATCAAAGATGTAGACATCAAATGGATCGCCAGTCTTTGTGATGGCGTTGATGTAACCACCAACTGGGGCGAGTGTTAGGTTCACAGTCCCCGAGTAGCTAGTCAGATTAAAGGATACCGCCCAAGCCCCAACAGTCGGGTCAAGTGTGGCCGGAGCCAACACGGTCGATGTCCCATCAATCGTATTGGAGTCGATTCCGGCGACAATGATTTTTTCGCCAGCGACAATTTGTGGCTTGTAGTCAGACTTGAAGTAAACCGTTGCGACCCCCGCATCGATCTTGTACTTCCAAGCAGAGAATGAGCCAAGCTGAAGAGTGAAGTTCTTGCTGTAGGTCTCAACCGTCGAAGCGCTGAGGTAGTTTGGCTCTAGCGCCACAATTGAACCAGGCATATTGCCGCCATGATCAGTCTGATAGCTAGAAATTCCAAGATAGGTTGCTTGGAATGCAGCCTTGCACGAATCTTGAATCGAATTGCTGCGGGCAGATGAAAGGCCCACATACGCAATACCCGAAAGAATGCCGATGATCACAAGAACGACCAGTAATTCAATTACCGTGAATCCCGCATCCATGTTCTTCCGAAGTGCATTCATGGTTAGTTATCTGACTCAGAAATATGTTCAGATTGGCCGGAGATTGTTGCAGGATGAATTGTGAATATTCGTTCTGTATGTGAACCGTTTGCAGCCGTAAAGGTGACTTTTGTCTGTTGCGGCGCTTTTGAATCTGCGTTAGATACAAGAACGCAAGAAATTTTCACGTCTTCCCTCTCGGTTGCGAAACCACAATTTGAGACCATTTTTGCTTCGGCATCAGCAATACCAGCCGACGCTTGCTCATGCATTTGCTCGAGTACATTTGCAGTGGCTGAAGAAATACTGTTCGAAGCCTTTAGTTGTTCGACTCCGCGCCCTTGGGCATCGGCAGAAAGCTGGGTTACTGTCATGACAGAACCAAGAACGGTGCTTACGGCCATGACAAAAATAAGTACGAGCCCAAGTGAATATCCAGAATCAGATTTGAAATAGTTTTTCATCCAAAATTCCTTGCTGCAATGATGATTTGCTCTGCCTGCAAAACATCAGCTGAACTTAAAGTTTGTGGGATGGTGATAAATACTCCTGGGAAAGTTTTAATATCCGCAAGAAGAACATTTTTATCGCATTCAAATGTCGTGAGTGATCCACCGACTGGGAAACGTGCGCACATCATAGAAGTATTCCACACAGCACTTGAAGCTACAGGAAGTGAATTGCGAAGCATTTGAGAACTTCCATTTGATACACCTGCAGATAGGCAATTAATTCTCCAAAGGGCGCCAGAGGTAATCGTCGTGCGAACTTCATACCCCGTATAAGTTCCATCAATATTCTTCATGGTAAGAAGAGGCTTAACAGAAGCACCGGCTTGGGCTGCCGTTGAGCATTCCTGGCTGTTTCGCGCAGAAACCTCGCTTGATGCGATGAATCCTGATGCGTGCTCCATGTCTGTTGTAATAATGCGGTTGAGATTTCCAGAGTTGAGTGACTTAACAGCCACATCCTGGGTGTAATTAGCCGAGGTGAATGAAGCCATGGCAAGTTGGGTACAACCGAGTGCAAGCAAGCCGCTCAAGCCGATCGCGATGAGAACTTCTGGCAGGCTAATTCCACGATCCCCCTGAGAGGTAACTTCTGAAATTCGCGTGGCGAAGCGCTTCTTAAGTGAACTCATCATGCGAGTGCCTTTGTTACAACTTTTTGCAAAGGAGATCCTGAAGCACTTGTTGTGAGTACAACTTGCTGAATGTTGATTTGAGATGAAATATTGGCTTGTCCGCCAGATGAGGAAATTCCCTTTGAAATCGTTGTGGCCACTGTGAATGAGTTTGAATCAGCAGCGACGATTGCTAATGAATTACCATCGAATGCTGGATTTGAAGATCCCCAGATTGTGACAGATTCGCCTTTTACAAATTGCTTTCCAGAATATGAGTATGTGATGAATTTTCCATCACTCTGAGCTCCAGAAATTGTTGCAATTGTCGATGCTTCGCATGGAATCCACGTTAGGCCGTTATTTACTTGGACCTGGAGGGTTGCGGTTATCAATTCCAAAGTTTTGGTGGCTTTTTGCGCGCCATTTGATGCTGTGAATAGATGTTGTGAAGAAAATTCTTTTGAAATCTTGCCGGTGATGAGACCTGAATCCGGATTCAAAGTTAGACCACTTGGCAAAGCAGGTTCTACGCTCCATGTGACAGAACCGATTGCATGATCGGTGCTCAACTGAGCTGAATAGTTGTATTGCTTTGAAGGAGTGCTAATAACTACAGGAGGAAGACTCGTCGTTGCGATTGCATAATTGGTCGACGGAGTTGAAGAACGTTGTGCGGTAGCTGAAAGTCCATAAGGCTGTGGATTAGTAGGTGTGCAGAATGTAAATGGTTGAAGGTTGATTGATTCAGCCATTGTGTTGAGATTTTGAACAGTCTGACCTACGAGAGACATTTTGTCAGCAAAGGGACGGGCAACTGCAATTGAAGAAACGAGAAGAACGCCAATCATTCCCATGATGACTGTTGAAATCACTACTTCTAGCAAGCTATCGCCGCGCTCTTTGTTATTCATCTTGTTGTTCATCGTTAGCCACGAACTCCGCTATAGACGCCATACATGGCAGAAACAAGAGCAATTGCCACGAATCCAACGCCTCCACCAATAACAAGCAGGGTTGCTGGCTCAAGAAGGGCAGTGAAGTTCTTTAGCTTGTGGTCGAGCTCATCTGAAT
>JBAWYW010000101.1:0-3119 GCA_037143395.1 Actinomycetes bacterium
GCTTGCGTGCTGTCATAGCCATTGCCCCACTGCATAGCGATATCAACGCCCATGGTGCGATTTACTTCCGTAGGCATCATGTGGCCCTTGTCATCGAGCACAGGAACGGTCTCTACATAATCTCCGGTACCTGAAATACGTATAACTTCACCCACAGGTTCATCAGGGCGCAAGAAAGTGCAGAATTCAGAGATTCCGCCTTTATGAAAGAAGGTTTCTGATGTCTTTGCTTTTGCCCGATTGTCATTAACAATAAGTTCAAGGCCAGGAACGAGATAAGAAGTCTGGCGAGCTCTGGCATAAATATCTTCAATAGAGAGCTCAGCTTCTTTCAAGAAGATCTGACGATCAAACCACCACTTAATGCGGGTGCCGGTTACCTTTGCTGCAACCTTGCCAATAACGCGTAAACCTGATTTCTCTTGGAATGTTGCCTTTGGTCCATCACCATCAAAGATTCCAGCGTTGCCGCGTTGAAAAGACATCCAATAAATTTTGCCATCTCGATCTACTTCAACATCAAGACGAGATGCCAGAGCGTTAACAACAGATGCTCCAACGCCGTGTAGTCCGCCAGAGGCAGCATATGAGCCTCCTCCAAACTTTCCTCCTGCGTGCAATTTAGTCATAACAACTTCAACACCGGTGAGACCTGTTTTGGGTTCTTTATCGACAGGAATGCCGCGCCCATTGTCATGGACTTCAACAGAACCATCTGATTCAAGATTAATTTCAATCTTGCTGCAATGGCCAGCAAGTGCCTCATCTACTGAGTTGTCGATGATCTCCCAAAGGCAATGCATAAGCCCACGTGAATCGGTTGTGCCGATATACATGCCAGGGCGTTTGCGGACAGCATCTAAGCCTTCAAGTACTGAGAGGTCTTTGGCTGTATAGCCATTCGCCGTTGTGGCGGCTTTATCATCGGTGGCCATGAAGGGCAAGGTTATCTGTGAGTTGTCGCAGAAATGGTGAAATTCGCCCCCGCCAAAGGAGTTTTTTATCTCAAAACATGGAAATAATCGCCCTATATTGAGCGGGGAATAAACCACTCATGCTTTACTGTTCCACTAACAGATAGTTAAAGCCGAAAGAAGGAGAAGTCGATGACCGAGCAGTTGATCCTCGAACCTACCCCACTTAATGCGGTTGATCGTTGCGATCGCTGTGGAGCACAGGCCTATGTCCGTGCGACCCTTCTCAATGGCGGAGAGTTACTTTTCTGTGGACACCACGCTAAGGAATACGCCGAAGGCCTTAAGCCTGTTGTGGCAAAGATTCAAGATGAGACAAGCAAGCTCATCGAATCGCCTGCTTCAGTTGAATAATTAATTAACTAACAATTTCCTTATGGGAGCCATCGCAAAATGGCTTCTCTTTTGAGCGCCCGCATCCACACAATTTAAAGTCAGTTTTAGTCTCGATGAGATTGCCATCCGCGTCCACAAAGTCAGCGCTTCCTGTAAAGCGCATCGAACCACTTTTAGGATTGCGGTAGATCTTGGGATTCTCACTCATGCGGACTTCTTAGTCGAGATAGTCGCGCAATACTTGTGAACGAGATGGGTGACGAAGCTTAGACATTGTCTTTGATTCAATCTGGCGGATGCGCTCGCGTGTAACGCCGTAAACCTTGCCAATTTCATCAAGAGTCTTTGGCTGTCCATCTGTGAGTCCAAAACGCATGGCAACTACGCCTGCTTCTCTTTCTGACAAAGTATCTAGAACAGAGTGAAGTTGCTCTTGAAGCAATGTGAATGAAACTGCGTCAGCAGGGACAATTGCCTCTGAATCTTCAATCAAATCACCAAACTCTGAATCTCCTTCTTCGCCCAATGGGGTGTGAAGTGAGATTGGTTCGCGGCCATACTTTTGAACTTCAACAACCTTTTCAGGCGTCATATCTAGTTCTTTAGCCAGCTCTTCTGGGGTTGGTTCACGGCCTAAGTCTTGAAGCATCTGGCGTTGAACACGCGCCAACTTGTTGATGACTTCGACCATGTGAACCGGAATACGAATGGTGCGGGCTTGGTCAGCCATCGCGCGAGTAATTGCCTGGCGAATCCACCACGTTGCATAGGTCGAGAACTTGTAACCCTTTGTGTAGTCAAACTTTTCAACTGCGCGAATCAAGCCGAGGTTTCCTTCTTGGATGAGATCAAGGAACAACATTCCGCGACCGGTATAGCGCTTAGCAAGAGATACAACCAGACGTAAGTTTGCTTCAAGCAAATGGTTCTTTGCGCGGTGTCCTTGGATGACAAGTTGTTCTAGTTCGCGCTTGAGCTTGCGGTCCATCTTCTTTTCTTTTGCAATCTTCTCTTCAGCAAAGAGGCCTGCTTCAACCTGGAGTGAAAGTTCAACTTCCATTTCAGCATTGAGAAGCGGCACGCGGCCAATGAGTTTGAGGTAATCCTTAACTGGGTCTGCTGTAGCACCCGCTGTTAGGACAGTCTGTACAGGGGCATCATCTTCTTCTGAATCTTTAATCGTGAAGGCGTTCTCTTCATTCTGAGATTCTTCCGCCACGTTAACTACGCGGATCTCTGCCTTCTCTTCTTCTTCAGCAACAATCTCTTTTACTTCTTCAACAAGTGTGTCTAAATCTTCTAATTCAATCTCTTCAAGTTCAACTTCTTCGCCATCAATTTTAGTAACAACGGTCTTGCCAGCTTTTGCTGCCGCAGGGTTCTTCGCTGCTAGCTCTGCTTGTCGGCGAGCTTCAAGTTCTGCTTTAGTAGGAAAAAGTTTACGTCCAGCAGCTTTCTTATCTGCTGCCTTCTGAGTTTCTTGCGCCTTTGCTGCTTTAAGCGCTTCTAGTTCTGCTTTAGTTGGAAAGCGACGTGGTCCTGCTGAAACTTTTTTAGTAGTTGACTTCTTCGCTGCACTTTTCTTTGCAACTACTTTCTTTGCAGGGGCTTTCTTGGCGACTGCTTTCTTACTACTGGCACCTTTTTTGGGCGCACGAATTACAGCCACAGAACATCCTTTTGTTTGCCTGGCCTAACTGCTTGGGCCAGTGGAATCAATACCCATATTATAATTTGTCCACAGGCTAAATTGCACATCCAAACACGCTTTATCCATCACCTACGCCTATTCCAGCGCTTTACGAAGCA
>JBAWYW010000102.1:0-3099 GCA_037143395.1 Actinomycetes bacterium
GCTGTCATGTGTGAGGATGTGGCTAAGAGTGCATGGCTAGCCAGCCAGCTCGGCGCTCCAATCCCAGTCCCGCCTGAAGCTGTTGCTTCGTTATTTAATCGTTATCAAAAGGTATATGGAAAATAACTGGCAATGTTGGTAAGTTTCACGTTAGAAATGTGAGCGCTCACTTAAGTAGTGACGCTTCGCTTTTCCAAATGCGCCAACTCTTTGGACAGGGTTTGGGGCAAGAAGTGCACTTCATGTCCATTACCGCTAGGAAAGGAACACACTTGTTTAAGAAACTCTCAACTGTTGTTGCTGCAGTAGCTATGTCTGCTTCAGTAGTAACTGGTGTTGCTCTAACTTCATCAGCACACGCTGCTGGTGGACTCGTTGGTGTAGCAATGCCAAACCAGTCTTCAACTCGCTGGGTTAGCGATGGAAATGCAATCAAGGCAGCTCTCGAGAAGGATGGCTTCACAGTCGACCTCGAGTACGCAAATGACAGCATTCCAACACAGGTTCAACAGCTCGAAGGTATGGTCACAAAGGGCGCAAAGGCTCTTATCATCGCTTCAATCGACGGAACTCAGCTCACTGACGTTCTCCAGAAGGCAGCAGATAAGAAGATTGCAATCATCGCCTACGACCGTTTGATCAACAAGACTCCAAACGTTGATTACTACGCAACATTCGACAACTTCAAGGTTGGCGTACTTCAGGCTTCATCACTTTTGACAGGTCTTGGCGTATTCAAGTCAATCAACTCAACAAAGGCTGATGGTCCAAAGGCAAAGGGTCCATTCAACATTGAATTGTTCGCAGGATCACCTGATGACAACAATGCTGGATTCTTCTTCAACGGTGCAATGTCAGTTCTTAACCCACTCATCAAGAGCAAGGTTCTTGTTGTTAAGTCAGGACAGACAGCATTCAACAAGGTTGCAACACTTCGTTGGGATGGCGCTGTAGCTCAGAAGCGTATGGAAGATATTCTTGTATCTTCATACTCAAAGGCTAAGTTGAACGGTGTTCTTTCACCTTACGACGGTCTAACCCGCGGTATCCTCGCAGCTGTTACATCAGCTGGATACTCAAAGGCAACAGAGCCAGTAATGACAGGCCAGGATTCAGAAGTTCTTTCAGTTAAGAACATCATCGCTGGAACTCAGTACTCAACAATCTTCAAGGACACTCGTGAACTTGCAAAGGTTGCAGTTGGAATGGCAGAAGCAGTTCTTAAGGGAACAAAGCCAATGCTTAACGACACAAAGACATACAACAACGGCGTAAAGGTAGTTCCATCAATGCTTCTTACTCCTTTCGTTGTAACAAAGGCTAACTACAAGACTGTTCTTGTAGATTCTGGTTACATCAAGGCAGCCGATCTAGGTTAATTCGGTACCGAGTCGACTGGCCAATTTCCTTCGGGGGATTGGCCAGTCGATTTACCACTAAGATTTAGGTAATAACTTTTAGGTAACAATCAAGTGTCGATAGTGAAAGTAAAGGGATAATGACCGAGCACATCTTGGAAATGAAGAACATCACGATGACCTTTCCAGGTGTTAAGGCCCTCGCCGACGTCACGCTCAATGTGCAGCGCGGTGAGATTCACGCAATCTGTGGTGAAAATGGCGCCGGAAAATCCACTTTGATGAAAGTCCTCTCAGGTGTTTACCCACACGGTACATATGAAGGCACGATGCTCTTTGAGAACAGCCCCGTTGAATTTCAGAATATTCGAAATTCTGAGCATCTGGGAATTGTCATCATCCACCAAGAGCTAGCTCTTAGCCCGCATCTCTCAATCGCGGAAAATATATTCTTAAATAATGAAATCACACGTAACGGTTTGATCAACTGGAACGAGACAAACCAAGAAGCCCAGAAACTCATGGCGAAGGTTGGCCTCTCTGAGGATCCAAATACTCCAGTTAAGAATATTGGTGTCGGCAAGCAACAGCTTGTAGAAATTGCCAAGGCGCTCTCCAAGAAAGTAAAACTCCTGATTCTCGATGAACCAACGGCTGCTCTCAATGATTCAGATTCAGAGCACTTGCTTGATCTACTCCGTCAATTTAAGAGCCAGGGCTTGACCTCGATCATCATCTCCCACAAGCTCAACGAGATCGCCGCGATTGCCGATAAGACCACCATTCTTCGTGATGGTGCGGTCATTGAGACGCTCGATATGAAGCGAGATTCAGTTGACCAAGAGCGCATTATTAAGGGCATGGTTGGTCGCGAGATGAATAATCGCTACCCAACACGTGAATCAAAGATTGGCGAAGAGGTCTTTAGAGTTGAAGATTGGACCGTTCACCATCCGGATGACTCCACCCGTGTGGTCGTTGATCACGCCACTTTGAATGTGAAGGCTGGCGAAATCGTAGGCTTGGCGGGAATTATGGGCGCCGGTCGTACCGAACTCGCCCGAAGCATCTTTGGCCGCAGCTGGGGAATCGGCATCTCCGGAAAAGTTTTCGTTAAAGGCAAAGAGATTCACATTAAGACGATTCGTGATGCGATCGATGCCGGAATCGCCTACTCAACTGAAGATCGCAAACGTTTCGGTTTAAATCTGATTGATGACATTAAGCGCAATATCTCGCTTGCTTCTTTACATAAATTCACCAAGCGTGGATTGGTAAATGCTAACGAAGAGTACAAAGTCGCGAGTGAATACCGCACATCAATGAACATCAAGGCGCCATCGCCAAACTCCATTGTTGGCAAGCTCTCTGGTGGAAATCAGCAGAAAGTCGTTCTCAGCCAATGGATCAACGTTAATCCCGATGTTCTCATTCTCGATGAGCCAACACGTGGTATCGATGTCGGAGCAAAATATGAGATTTATACAATTATCCAAGAGCTAGCTGCTCAAGGAAAGGCAGTGCTCGTTATTTCGAGTGAACTCTCTGAACTCCTTGGAATTTGCGATCGTATTTATGCGATTGCCGAAGGCCGAATCACTGGCGAAGTAGCCCGAAAAGATTTCTCACCAGAACTACTCATGAAATATATGACTATGACAAAGGAAGCCACCAATGCCTAATCCACTTGAGAAGATCAATGACCGCGTAAGTAATCTTCGCACCAGATTGGGTGGGGTTG
>JBAWYW010000103.1:0-3093 GCA_037143395.1 Actinomycetes bacterium
AGCGCACTGTGTTACTTGGGCACTCTGGTGTTGGAAAATCAACACTTGTAAATGCGTTAGTTGAAGCGGCTAACCGCGCAACAGGTGATGTCAATGATGTGACCGGCCGTGGTCGCCATACTTCTTCTAGCGCAGTTGCCATTGCTCTTGATAAGAGTGAAATTAATGAGGCAGATGGATGGATTATCGATACTCCTGGTGTTCGCTCTTTTGGCCTTGCCCATGTGCAGAGAGATCGCGTGATCAGTGCGTTCGCTGAATTTAAGGAGGCCATCGAGCATTGTCCTCGCAATTGCTCACATGATGAAGAAAATTGCGCACTCAATCACTGGCCATCACTGGATGAAAAAGCTTTAGCGAGATTAAATAATCTTCGCGGGCTGCTACGTGAAGGTAAACTGCGCTCATGAGAGATCTAGTTGCTGATTTAGCTCTTGCAAAATCACTTGCTGACCTGGCCGATGAAATTACTCAAGTTCGCTATCAGGCGCTTGATCTTAAAATTGAAACTAAGCCTGATCTCACACCTGTCACAGATGCCGATAAAGCAGTCGAAAAAGTAATACGTGAGCGCCTATCTAAAGATCGCCCAGATGATCTCATCGTCGGTGAAGAATTTGGCTCAGCAGATATTCATAGTGGCAAGCACTACTGGGTTATTGATCCGATTGATGGGACCAAGAACTTTTTGCGGGGTGTGCCAACATGGGCAACTCTCATCGGACTATGTAATCCAAGCGGTGAAGTTGTTGTAGGTGTTGTAAGTGCTCCCGCTCTCTACCGCCGTTGGTATGCAGGGCTTGGTCAGGGTGCTTTTGTTGTGAGCGATAAGCAAAATCCAAAACAGATCCATGTTTCAGCTGTAAAAGATCTTAAGGATGCCTCACTTTCGTATTCAGACCTTGTTGGGTGGGGTGAGCGAAAAGAAAAGATGCTTGCATTGCAGGAGAAAATTTGGCGCACCAGAGCGCACGGAGATTTCTGGTCGCATGTTCTAGTTGCCGAAGGGGCTGTTGATATTGCGGCTGAACCATCACTTGCCATTTGGGATATCGCAGCGATTGACATCATTGTGCGCGAAGCCGGTGGGCGCTTTACAAGTATTGACGGAAACGATGGTGTTCATGGGGCAAGCGCTGTAACTAGCAATGGTCATCTCCATGACGCACTTATTAAGGCACTGAACTAATGCGCTTTTTATGGTTTGGCAAGAAAAAGAACAAAACCGTCACAGAACCTAGGCGTGAACCTGTTGAAGTGTTCAGCGTTGATAACTTTGTCTTAGTGACTCACCCGCTTGGCAATGCTGCAGGTACAGCGCTCTCCTCTGAAGTTATTTGCTCATGCATTTTCTCAGTTATCGTTCATGAAGAATCAGTAGCAAGCAAGGCTGTCCAAGACTTCTTGCAGGAGCGAGGGGCAATGCCGCTCGCCTCTTCAGAATATACGCATAGTTCATCGCAAGGTTATGCGGCAAGAGTGAAGCATCAAGATAGTGATAAGAGCTCAACCGTTCTGATCGGGCCTCCTGCTGTTATTTCTAAAGCAAGCGTGCCATTCCACCCAGAAATTTCCGCTGCGATAGCAGCCTCACAAGAGATATTTATTGTGGCAATCGATGGGATTACTTACGCTGCTTTTACTATTTCATCTGAAATGCAATAAATTAAAGAGCTAACCAGCCACCAGGTGTAAGTTCTTCGGCAGCTTCTGGCCCCCAGGATCCTTTGAAGTATGGCAAAAGATGTGGCTCGTTATTAATAACGCCTTCCACAATTCTCCATGTTTCAAGTACTGAATCAATTCGGGTAAAGCGCATATGATCTCCTGCCATAGCCGCGCGAAGTAAGCGCTCATAAGCCTCTTGACGGTCGCCAAGAGCTGCGGAGAAGTTCACCGTGAGCTTCACAGGTTCTGTTGAAAGAT
The DNA here is from genome assembly GCA_037143395.1 of Actinomycetes bacterium. Taxonomy (GTDB): domain Bacteria; phylum Actinomycetota; class Actinomycetes; order Nanopelagicales; family Nanopelagicaceae; genus PALSA-747. The sequence continues at coordinate 1,927 of JBAWYW010000103.1, forward strand.
GATCACCTGGAGATTTTGCCTGTAATTCAATATCCACGCCATCATTTTTTCCAAGACGAAAGCGAAGCAAATTAGGTGCGCCCGATTGAGTCTCGCCAAAGAGCATGCGAGGTGGTTGCTTAAATTCAATGATTACTTCCAGAGTCGTCTCTGTCAGATTTTTACCAGTGCGAAGGTAGAAAGGAACTCCTGACCAACGCCAATTCTCGATATGCACAACTGCTGCCGCATATGTCTCTGTCTTGGATCCAGCAGCAACGCCGGTTTCATCAAGGTAACCAACATACTGACCACGAATCACTTCTTCTGCCTTTAATGGAGCAACAGCTCGAAACACCTTGAGCTTCTCATCTTCCATGATGTGTGATGAAAGATCTGCTGGTGGTTCCATTGCAATGAGCGCAAGTACTTGAAGCAAATGGTTTTGAAGCACATCTCTGATTGCACCAACACCATCATAAAATCCACCACGCTCCTCAACACCGAAGTTTTCTGCCATGGTGATCTGCACACTGTTTATGTAGCGGTGATTCCATAGAGGCTCCCATAGAGAATTAGCAAAGCGGAAGACCAAAATATCTTCTACCGACTCTTTGCCCAGGTAATGATCAATGCGGAAAATACGATCTTCCGTGAGGACTTCTTCAAGTTCATCTTGGAGATGGATTGCTGACTTCAGATCGCGGCCAAATGGTTTTTCAACGACAAGACGAATTCGTTCGGTCAGCCCAACCGCTGCTAATCCCTTTGTAACATCACCAAATGCTGATGGAGGAATCGCAAGGTAGATAACAGGATTCTTTTTATCTTTGAGGGCAATAGCAATATCTTCATAAAGCTTGGAGTCTTCATAGTTTCCAACAATGAGTGAGAACTTCTTATCTAACTCCCCTAAAATCTTTTCATCTGGTTCAGGAAAAGCAACTTTGATTGCTTCTAGCGCGTGTGCTACGAATTGTTCGTGGTCCCACTTAGTGGAGGCAACACCAAAAACATCACAATGAAGTGAGTCATTTAGCGCCATGCTATACAAGGCTGGGAATAGCTTTTTCTTTGCTAAATCTCCCGTAGCGCCAAAAAGAACTAGTGCGTCTGCCGGTTCAAGTTTTGCCTTGCGTGCCATCATTTCTTTTTCACTTCTTGGTGGCCACCAAATTTTTTACGCAT
>JBAWYW010000104.1:0-3075 GCA_037143395.1 Actinomycetes bacterium
TGGAATTCATGAATTTCTTGAGACTAAATATATTGGTGTTGAGATTTAAGAAGTTTATTTAATCCACTGTGCAATTGCTGTAGCCGTTGTTCTATCGCGCAAAATTCTTCGATGACCAAGTCCATTTGTTTTAAGGATGGTGGCATTTGGAATTGCCTGTTCAAGTGCAAGAGCATCCGAAAAAGGAATTTCTTTATCTTCGAGGTCATGCACAATCAGAGTCGGCTGCTTCACCTTAGGTGCCACAACATCCCCGCGGGTCTCATCCCAGCTGCGCCCCGTAAATGCCTCTACACGATCGATAAAACTTTTGCGGGCTCGTGGTGGCAGATCCATATATTTTGCAAACCGCTCAAGGACATCGGAGAACAAAAATGGAGAACCTATAGTGACAACCTTGTTGATTGATAATCCATCAGAGAGGGCGATGAACAAAGCGCCGCCGCCCATCGAGTGGCCAATCACAGTGTCAAAAGGTCCAAGCTCATCTGCAATCTTTAGAAGCGCAGCAGCAAATTGAATTGCGTTTGTTGCTTTGCCTTGAGCATCGCCGTGGGCAGGAGCATCCATTGCAACAACGCTTAAACCCGCGCTATTAAGGGCCTCAGCAAGTATGTTCATATGACCGGCATGTGATTCCCAGCCGTGAATAATTAAAACAGTCTTCTTTGCATCTGGAACACTTTTGCCCCAAGCCACGTAGTCACCAGCTGAGTGAAGGAGTGTCCAGCTACTCATATTTCTAGATTTAACTTGGCGAGGTTTAACGAATATTTTTGAGGCGACAAGTCCAACTAAACCAGGCAGGATCCACCCGATAGTTCGGTCGAGAAAGCGGATAGTTTTCATTTCATACACCTAGGGTTGATTTTAGTCCCAATAAGGGCAAAATACACATGCTTACATTGGAATAGCGAAGCCACTTTTATGGTTCTATACTATGGATTGTTGAATTTTCAATCATAAAACAAAGCAGAACTTCTGAGGAGGACTGATGCCAGCAGTAACAGTTAATGACATCACGGTATTGCCTCGCGTTACTGCAAATCCGAATGCAAAAGCGCGTCGTGTGAAGAGCATTACAACTGCTCCCCAAGGCTTTGAAGGCGAAGGCTTTCCTGTTCGCAGAGCATTTGCTGGTGTTGATCTTGCTGACCTTGATCCTTTCATTCACCTAGATCAAATGGGTGAGGTGGAATATGCACCGGGTGAACCAAAGGGCACCCCATGGCACCCGCACCGCGGCTTTGAAACTGTTACTTACATTATTGATGGAATCTTTGATCATAAAGATAACCACGGTGGTGGTGGAACTATTACAAATGGTGATACCCAATGGATGACTGCAGGAGCTGGAATTCTTCACATTGAAACTCCGCCTGAGCACCTTGTTGTGAGTGGCGGTCTTTTTCATGGCTTTCAACTCTGGGTAAATCTTCCAGCAGCAAAAAAATGGTCGAAGCCTGCATACCAAGATATTCGCGCAAACGATGTAGCTCTTCTTTCATCTCCAGATGGCGGCGTACTCATGCGCGTAATTGCTGGCGAAGTAGCTGGTCACAAAGGTCCTGGATCAACACAGACTCCAATCACCATCGTGCACGCAACACTTTCACCTGGGGCTGAGCTTCGTCTTCCTTGGCGTCCTGATTACAACTCTTTGATCTACACACTCAACGGGCATGGAACTGTCGGAGAGAGTGAAAGCAAAGTTCATATGGGACAACTTGCTGTTCTCACTGACGGAGATGTGCTTGTTATTAAGGCAGATCAATCACAAGAATCTCGCTCACCAACAATGGATGTATTAATTCTTGGCGGAGAGCCAATCCGTGAAACTGTGGCATGGATGGGCCCCTTTGTGATGAACACAAAAGCAGAAGTTCTCAAGGCATTTGATGATTTCCAAAAGGGTTTACTTGGAACAGTTCCAGCAGAACATACTGCTGGCACACTTAATCGCAGCGGTGAGGGTTCAAAGCTCAGCGGTGATATTAAAGGTGTGCACAACACGCCCACTGAAATAGAAGAGAGCGGTAGTAACTAAACAAGGAACTCATGCACAGAGTGCATGAGTAGTGGAGGTGCCGGGAATCGAACCCGGGTCCTCTAGTACTGACACAGAGCTTCTACGGGCGTAGTTCGCTAAACGTTTTCTCAGTCCTGACTCTCACACGAACATGTAGTCAACGAACTCATTTGCAGTTAATTTCCCCGGTTACACCCGCAACATTGCAACAAGGTAAGCCCTCTAACGACGTTAGGCTCCGAGTCGAAGGCGCACTCGGTCTAACGGATTTCTATCGCTTAAGCAGCGAGTGAGAAATCAGCGGCAGTTGTACTGGCGCTTATAGTTTTGCCAGGGTTATTGGTTAACGAGATCATCCCGGCTTCCTCGGCCCGCTTCCTCTGCCCCAACATCTAAAGTCGAGACCGTTCACCCCCATGGGTTAGGTTGCGTGCTAATTGTAATTTAAATTACATGAAAGCGTTAATTGCTGGTGAAACTAGCCTGCTTTTCCAGATGTTCTGCGGGAAAGTTCGCGAGTCATCTCGCGGTTAGCTTCCTTCTCTTTCAAACTCTGTCGCTTATCGTGTGCCTTCTTACCCTTGGCCAGAGCCAATTCAATCTTTGCCTTTCCGTCTTTGAAGTAAAGAGAGAGGGGAACGAGGGTTAAGCCGCCTTGTTTAATAATTCCAGCAATCTTATTGATCTCTTTTTTATGCATTAAAAGTTTTCGATCACGCCTTGGGGTGTGGTTATTCCATGTTCCCTCGGTGTATTCGGGGATATGAACGTTACTCAGCCAGAGCTCGCCATGGTTCATCATGGCAAAGCCATCTATGAGAGAGGCTCGCCCCGCACGAAGTGATTTCACTTCTGTACCGGTGAGAACGATTCCACATTCCCATACATCTTCAATGAAATAGTCATGGCGGGCAGACTTGTTTTGTGCAATGAGCTTTCGCCCAATCTCCTTCACCATTTCATCACCTCCAGATGTAGATCCTTAATTGCTTAAGGGTACAGGGGCGCTACTTAGTTCCTGCCGTTAATCCACCAAGAATTGATAC
>JBAWYW010000105.1:0-3051 GCA_037143395.1 Actinomycetes bacterium
GAAATAACAGCGTGACGAACGCTTTGATCATCTGAATAAACAATGATTGTTGGGCTCGGAACATAACTTGCCGCTTGGCGAATTGCCTCTGGGTCCCCGTATACGGGTTCCGCGCCGGTCAGTACTTCTGCTTCGCTCATATTGGAAGTTTACACATACTCAAGAGAACTACAAGGAAACTTTTAGTGCGCCCACTGCATGCTCTGGCACAAAGGGACGAGCGGGCTTCTGAAATTCAACTGGCTCGTACTTGCTGCCCTGAAGTGGGCGGGGATCGACACTTCCTTTATTTGGCCACATCGACATTGCCCGCTCTGCTTGGGCCGTAATCGTGAGAGATGGATTCACCCCAAGGTTGGCAGTAACAGAAGCGCCATCAACAACGTGCATCGTTGGGTAATTCCATACGCGGTGATACGGATCGATCACACCAGTGTCTGGTGAATCCCCAATGACGCATCCACCTACGAAGTGTGCGGTGAAAGGGGCGCCTACAAGATCTCCGATATGCCCGCCTGCCATGCCACCGTTTTTCTCTGCAATCCTGCGCACAACTTCATTAGCTGCTGGAATGTATGTGGCATTGGGTTTATCTGAATCATTCTTAGATGTCAGGCGCCATCCGAAGGGGCCCTTCTTGGCTGAAACTTTTAGAGATGAATCAACGTTCTGCATGACAAGAGCGATAACTGTGCGCTGAGACCACTGCCGCACATTGAGCACGCGAGCGAGCTGGCCTGGATGGCGAAGAACTGTTGAGAGCCACTGGCGCCGTCTTTCACCTAAGTTCTCTCCATCTGTCATCACTGTTTGCAGTAGCCCCATCACATTGCTGCCGATGCCATATCGAACAGGCTCAACGTGAGTGTGTTCATCTGGAAAAAATGACGAGGTAATGGCAGAACCTTTGCTGTAATCAATGCTGGTATCTGGCATCAGAGCCCCAGTAAGTGCTTCGCTATTTGTACGGGAGAGCTTGCCAAGAAAATCAGAGATTTTAGGAAGTACTCCACTTGCCTTCATTGTGTGAAGCAATTTTTGGGTGTTATAGGTGCCTGCAGCAACGATCACTTGTGAAGCGGTAAATACACGCTTGCGGGGCAACCACGATGAACTCTTGCGCGCATAGATCCGCCAGCTGCCATCTGGCTGTTCCTCAATCTTCGTGACTGTGTGTTCAGGAAATACTTGAGTTCCTGCAGATTCAGCAAGACCCAGATAATTCTTTGGCAGTGTGTTCTTTGCATTAAATCTGCATCCACTCATGCATGCGCCGCATTGCATGCAACCAGAGCGCTCTGGCCCGACTCCGCCAAAGAATGGATCTTTATGGGTTACCCCTGGTCCTTCTCCGAAATAAACACCGAGGGGCGCCATGCGAAATGTGTGACCTACGCCCATCTCAATTGCCGCATCTTTCATCGCTTGATCAGATGGTGAGAAGTATGGATTATCAGCAACGCCTAAAACTCTTGATGCTTGGTCATACCAAGGGAGTAATTCCTTTTTCCAATCAGTGATGTGGCGCCACTGCGAATCATTGAAATAGGTATCGGGCGGGATATAAAGAGTGTTGGCATAAACCAGTGATCCACCGCCCACACCAGCGCCGGCTAAGACAAGCACATCAGGCAAGACGTGAATGCGCTGAATTCCTTTTAACCCAAGGCGAGGAAAATAAAGAAACTTTCTAATGCGCCAAGAGGTCTTGGGGAAATCTTTATCGCTAAACCTTTTACCTGCCTCAATCACAGCGACGCTATAGCCCTTTTCGGTTAAACGAAGCGCGCTGACAGAACCGCCAAACCCAGATCCGATGACCAGGACGTCGAAGTCGCGCTTTGCCATGGCTTATTCATACCAAGTAATGAGAGAAGAAAGTACGGCTTTGGAAGAGATAAGTAGAGATAAATGGAGCCCCCCGTCAGGATTGAACTGACGACCTTCCGCTTACAAGGCGGATGCTCTACCACTGAGCTAGGGAGGCGTACTGAAGTAAAAACCAGCACCGAATTATGTCACGAGCCAAACCCATGCCAAACCACGCAGCGGCGGGTAGGTTCTGCTTATGCGCCTTGGAGTATTAGACGTGGGATCAAATACGGTCCACCTACAGGTGGTTGATACCCACCCAGGCGCTCGTCCTAACCCGACCTTTAACTACAAAGAAGAAATTCGCTTGACAGAATTTTTGACAGAAAACAATGAAATCAATGCCGAAGGCATTGAGCTTCTTCGAGCAATCATCAGCCGCGCAGTTGAGCAATCTAATGCAGTACAAGTAAAAGAACTTCTTCCTTTTGCAACATCTGCTCTCCGTGAAGCAGCAAATGGCGAGGAAATTATTAAGAATATCAACAAAGATTTTAAGATTGATTTGCAGGTTCTTAGCGGCAACGAAGAAGCAAAGCTCACCTTCTTAGCTGCCCGCCGTTGGTTTGGTTGGTCAAGTGGTCGCCTTCTAGTTGTTGATATCGGCGGTGGCTCACTTGAAATCGCAGCAGGGACTGATGAGTCTCCTGAAGTTGCAACCTCGCTTCCACTCGGTGCATCCCGACTCACGCAGAAGTTTCTTAAGGGCGATCCATACTCAGAGAAATCTATTCGCGCGCTTCGTGATCACATTGAAAATTCGCTTGAAGCAATCTTGCCAGCTCTTGTTAAACACCAAGATACCGACCGCTCTATTGCAACGAGTAAAACACTTCGCACACTGGCTCGACTCTGCGGTGATTGGTTTGATGGTGATGGAAAGACGATCAAGTTAGAGGCAATCCGAAAGATCTCAGGACGCCTGTCAGATATGACAAGTGATGAGCGGGCAAAGTTGCCTGGAGTTTCAACAAACCGTGCGCGCCAAATTGTTGCTGGCGCTTTTGTCACAGAGAGTGTGATGCGCAATCTTGATTTACGTGAGTTAGAAATCTGCCCTTGGGCGCTTCGTGAAGGTGTCATCCTAAAGTGGATGGACTGGATGGAAGCTGAAATAGATTAAATAACGGGCGCAGCAAAGCGCTCGATCTGCAGTACTTCTTTCTTGTCGTGATGCAA